>JBOGDN010000169.1:0-15096 GCA_050742995.1 Stackebrandtia sp.
GTTTAGCTCCACTCCAGGACGTGCCCACGGACGTGCCCCGGACGCGGCGGCAAGCCGCCGACGTCAGGTCACGGCCGAGGGCGACGAGCCCACCCACAGCCGGCGGGGTTCGCCGGCGCCGTCGGCGGGCACGCTGAAGACGGCGGGCCGATCGTCGTGCGGTTTGGAGTAGGCGACGGTGGAGTCGTCCAGCCAGGCCGGCTGGTCGTCTACATGGTCCGTTTCGGCGAGCGTGACGTCCTCGCCGGAGTCGAGATCGAGCACATGCAGTCGCCACTGGTCGTCGTCGCCGCGCTTCTTGTAGGCGATGCGGTCGCCGTCGGGCGACAGCGAGGGGCACTCCACGTTCTGGCGCAGCGTGGTGAGCGTGCGATCGGCCAAGTCGCCGCGCATCAGCCAGGTCTTGCCCGCTGACGACATGGTGGCGTAGAAGGTCCGATCGTCGTCGGCGAAGGTGATGCCCCAGTAGTTGACGTCCTCGGCGCCGTACTCTTCGCCATCCACATAGGCGGTGAAGTCCTCCAGGGAGCCGTAGTGTTCGCCTGTGTCGAGGTTGTAAGCGCCCGCGGTGGTGGAAAAGGCGCCGTTCTCCAGGTACGAGTCGCCCTCGCGGAACACCGTCCAGGCCACCAGGTTTCCCGACGGCGAGACCTGCGTGCGGCTGGGTATTCCCCACAGCGGAAGCGTGAGCTTCTCCTTCATGCCGGAGTCGTAAACCTCGATCTCGGAGGAAAACCGGCCCGACAGCGCGCGCAGGCAGGCCAGAGTGCCGACGGCGGCGTACGCCCGCTGACACTTCGGTCCCTCGCCTCGCACGTCACCGTCTCGGTCGGCTTGCCGGACGACGCCGGAAGCGTCCACCAAGACGACCGTGCCGGCACGCGAGAGGTCCACATCGGCTTCTCCCCCGGACGCCGGGGTGGAGGAGAAGCCGCGCCACAGCAGGTATCCGGCGCCGAAGAGCAGGATCGCGACGACGGCCGCCAACCCCTTGACGGTACGAGAGTTCATGCTCAGGTCGCGTTGTGGCAATCGCCGGAGATGGTGTCGGTGAAGTCGCGTCCCTCCACCGGCACGAACTCCATGGTGTAGCCGGTGGCGGTCAGCTCGAAGGAGCCCACGCCGAAGGTGTCGTTGTTGAACACCTCGGACGGTCCGTCGGTCTGGTTCGGTCCGTCGTACAGACCCCGGCCTCCGGTGCCGATGACGAAGCTGCGCACGCCCTGAGCGTCCTCATTGCCCTGCGGGTCGTGCGGGGCGAAGCGTTCATAGGCGTGGTCGTGACCGCCGACGAAGATGTCGGCCTGGTTGTCGTACAGCGCCTGCATCAACGGCTCCACGTTGGAGTCGTCTCCGTGCTCGCTGCTTGAGAAGCGCGGGTGGTGAGTGTAGGCGGCGGTGCAGGGTTTGGTGTTGGCTTCCAAGTCTTGCCGCAGCCACTGTTCCTGCTCGGAGCCGGAGCCGGCGTCGACCTCGGTGTTGAGCGCCACGAAGTGCCAGTCGCCCACGTCCCAGCTGTAGTAGCCCTTGGCCGGGTCGCCAGCGGCCTCGCCGAAGTACTCGTAGTAGCCGTCGCCGTCGGAGTGATACTCGTGGTTGCCCGGCGAGGGGTGAGTCTTGTCCTTGAACTGGCCCCAGGTGGGGTCGTAGTTCGCGTTGAACTCGTCGATCGTGCCGTCTTCGTAGGCGTTGTCGCCGGCGGTGAACACCGCGGTCGGGTTGATGTCCAAGATCAGGTCGTCGGTCTGGTTGCAGGCGTCGCCGCAAATGTCGCCGGCGCCGGCCACCGTCACCGTCTCTTGTGTCAGCGACCGCGAACCCGCCTGGTAGGCGTCGACGGAATAACCGCTGTCAGGGTCGCTCAGCTGCGGAGCGACGGAGACGCAGTCGCCTTCGAAGGCGCGGGTGTAGTACCCCTGGCCGTTCCAGTTCTTCGCGGTCAGGGTGTACTCGCCGCCGTCCGATCCGGACAGCGTTACCGAGTCGTCGCCTTTGAGATCCAGATCGGCGACGCGCACGCGCATCCATTTCGCGCCTTCGTGGCATACCGAATCCGCGTCGGACGAGGTCATGTCGACCGGCGCGGCGACGACGCCGCCCTCGGTCAGCTGCTCGATCTGGTTGTCTAGTTCGGGGACCGCCGCCAGTTCGCTTTCCGACGAGGAGGGGTCCGCCGAGGCCGACACCGCCACGGCGACTCCGGTCGTCGCGACGACGAGCACGGCCGCGGCGGCGGTCAGCGTGCGAGTGTGGAATATGAGTCTGCGCATATCATCGCCTTCAACGTGGGGGCGGTAATCCCTGTGACGACGCACAGAGACAGTGCTGTCGGGCGCCGCCGGACAACTCTGGGCGAGCGTTCGGCGAATCATCACATTTCGACATGTATTAGAACATGAATTAACCCGAGAAGCGCCGAGCACGACCATCGAAAGTCCATACGCGGACGTCGCTCCCCCGGGCAGGGGAGGCGGTTGCCTCTTCAGGGGGAGGTTCGTCGCCGGTCCTTGCGCGAGAGTCGGCGGCATGATGACAACCTCCACACGCCGACGCCTCCTCACCACCCTGGTCCTCGCCGTGATCGTCTGGGCCTGCGCCTACGGCGCCGTCCAGACCCGTTGGGCGCTTGACGGGCCGCCCGACTGGACCTTTCCCTCCGACCTCCTCCTCTTCACCGGCTGGGGCGCGGTCGTCCTCACCCTCGCCGCCGCGATCAGCGCCGCCGCTCTCGTCGCCGCGGTTCCGAACCGGATCATCTCCGGCTTCGCCTGGGGCGTCGCCGCCCTGACCGCGGCCAACAGCGCCATGCTCATGCTCGACGCCCTCGGCGGGCTCGTCCCCGCCACCGGCGTGCCTTTCGACGGCGCCGGTTTCGCCTCCCGAGCAGGCTCCGTCACCGGCGCCGCGCTCCTCGCACTCGCCGCGCTGCTCCACCGGGGCTACCTGCCGCCGCACGTCGCGCGCACCCGCGACCGCGTGCCTGGCTGGGCTCGCGTCGCCGCCTATCTCGCGGTCGCGGGCTGCCTTGTCAGAATCGGTTCGCAGGCCATTGCCAACGGCAGCCACGAAGGCAGCGCCTTCATGACGGTCGTCGCCGCCGGATTCCTCCTGGCCGGAACGGTGCTGCCGCTCGCCCTCGTCCACGACTGGGGTCGCACATTCCCCTCGTGGGCGGCGGGCCTTGCGGGGCGCCGTGTGCCGCGGCTGCTCCCGCTCATACCGGCGTTCGCCGTGTCCGGCGCGATCTGCGGCTACTTCGGACTCGGCGCCCTGCGCGTCCTCTTCTCCGGCGGCTTCGACGAATCGACCGGGTCCTACAGCGCCGCGCTCGTGTGGCTTTTCATTGCGGCGTACCTGGTGTGGGGAGCCGGCCTAGGCGTCGCGGCGATCGCCTACCTTCAGCTCACCCGGCCCGCGAGCAAGCCTCGAACCGCAACCAAGTCCCGCGCATGAGCCTTGCGGCGGATGTGGCACGTTTCCGCCACTGCGGTGTTTCCGCCATTGAATATTCGGGACGAGCGGGTTGGAACACGACACTCGCACAGTAAAGTGATTGTGAGATTCGTATGGTGATTTCGTTCATGCATGGGCCGAACTGAGTAGCTCCTGATTGGAGCTTATGAGTTATGTGCCTCAATGAGGGTGAGGGCGGTCCGCAGCCGGGCCGGATGGGCGAAGGCAATGGACATTCGGCCGACCGCGGCCGATCTGACGAGCCCTTCATCCACCAGGTGTGCGTTTACGATCGTGACGCGGAGTTCCTGGCGACGGCGGTGCCGTTCGTCCAGGAGGGATTGGTCCGGGATGAGCCGGTGCTGGCCGTCACGTCTGCCGCGAACATGCTGTTGCTGGCGGGCGCGCTCGGGGCCGTCGCGACGCGGGTGCACTTTGTGGGCAATTGCGGCTGGTACCGGCGGCCGGCGACCACGCTTTCGGCTTACGCCCAGTATGTCGACGCCTGCAGTGCCCGGCCAGGGCGCGTGCGGGTCATCGGCGAACCGGTGTGGACGGGGCGATCGCCGCGTGAGGTCCTCGACTGGAAGCTGTATGAGTCGGCGTTGAACGTCGCGTGCGCGACGTTGCGGGCATGGGTCATCTGTCCGTATGACGCCCGGGTGGTGGATGCGGATGTCGTCGCCGACGCGTTGCGCACGCACCCCGATCAGGTCGCCGGAGGCCGACTGTTCCCGAGTCCGGAATTCGTCGACCCGCCGGACTTCTTTCGGACCTGGGAAGGCGCCTTCTTTGCCGAGCCTCCCGCGGACGCGTCGATCCTGCCGTTCACCGGCGACCTCCACAGTATCCGGAGCTTCACGACCGCTCAGGCAATCGGCAACGGGGTCCCCGCCGACCGCGCTGCCGTATTCGGGGCGGCCGCCAGCGAGGTTGCCGGCTACCTGTCCGGGTTCGGCGGCGGAAGGGCGGCTGTTCAGGTGTGGACCGTGCACAACGAGATCGCATGCGACGTGCACGACCCGGACGCGCAGGTCCCCGAAGCCGTGCTGGGATACCGGCCTCCCGGCCCAGAGCCCAGCCTCGGGGATTGCATGTGGTTTGTACGGCAGGTGTGCGATTTCGTGCACGTCGCTTCATGCGGCCCAGGCGCCCGAATCCGAATCTGGCTGCGTCACCGCGGCTGATCGCCGTTGGCCGACGGCTTGACGACCAGCGCCGGGAGCCGGTCCCAGCCGCAGACTCGCAATGCGGTCACGATGACCGGCGCGGGCGAGTGGAGGGTTATCCGCAGACCGTCTTCGAGCGCTTCGGCGGTGTCCGCCAGCAGCCGGACGGCGGCGATGCTGGCGTGGCGCAGCTCGGCCACATCCAGGTGGATGCTCTCGCGTGAGCGTCGCAATTCGGCCAGCGCGGCGGCGAAGTCGGCGAGGTTGGTCTCGTCGATTTCCCCCCTTACCCGCAGACCTGCCCGGTCGGGCAGCTCAGCCATGTGCAGCAGGGGCTCCCGCTGCCGGGCCTGTTGGGACGACATTGTGATCCGATGAGCGGCGGTCACGGCCGCGGTCGGCTGATCGGCGGAATCGCCGTTCCGATGGTGACAGATGACCGCCAGCGCGGTTCCGCCGTCGTGCAAGAGGGTGTCGAGCCGTTGCTCAACCGCCAGCACCGCGACCGACTCGGCGCCGCCCCAGCGTCCGTCCACGCAAACCCGCAACCCGAGATGCCCGCTGTCGCGCGCCTGCCGCGACTCGGCGCCCAATACGTCGACCACGAGTTGCGGGTCGAGCCGAGAACCATTGTCAAACATAGTGGACGATATTGTCAGCTGCCCGCGTGCCCGCAGCTCTTCCACCGGAAACTCGGCGGCGACCAGTTGCTCGGCTACGGCGTCCACTTCGTCGCGACCCACGACGAATGCGATCTTCTCGCCGCACTCCAGCGCTTTGGCCAGATGAACGGTGTGCAGCAGGTATGTCTCGCTGTTGTGGCGATAACAGATGTGTGCATGATCGCCACGCCGGATGGAAAACGCAGAGGCGACTTCCCTGGCCATGCTCACGCTCCCAGCCAGAAACCCTCAATTGAGTCTTTCTCAGGTTACACAGTCGCTCCCCGCCCGCATAGGGCAAAGGTCCCTGCCGCCGCCTGACCAGCGTCGACGCCGGCCATGCCAGGCTCCTTCGCGCTCGGGGCGCCGCCGAATACCGTGACTGTCTGAAATCAGAGTCGCGGCGGCGTCCAGCCGTACAACTCGGCGTTCTGTTTGTCGGGGTCGCCGAAGCGGCCCATGAGGGTCATCATGCGGTTGCGGAACCAGGCGCCGACGGGGTTGGCGACCTGCCCGATGTTGCCCATCATGCGCGACTGCTTGACGATTTTCGCCGTCTGCGGCGCCCGTTCGGCGGTGTAGGCGGCCAGGGCGGCGTCGAGCGGCCCGTCCGCGTCGAGATGGTGCGCGAGAACGACGGCGTCCTGGAGCGTGGTGTTGGCGCCTTGCCCCATGGTGTACGTCATCGGGTGGGCCGCGTCGCCAAGCAGCGCCACGCGCCCGCGGTGCCAGACGCCGACGGGATCGCGGTCGACGACGTCGGTCAGCACGCACTCGTCCGGGTCGGCCGAGGCCGCCATCGCCGACAGATCGGGATGCCACCCGGCCAGCAGCTCCGTCAGGTCGCCGTGGGCGGTTCGCGGCGTCTTGCGGGGCCACACGTCCGGCGCGGAGTTGAGGGAGGCGACCCAGTACGCCCGGCCGTCGCCGATCGCGGCGGCGAACAGAATCAGCCCTCGCCCGTAGGCGAGGAACCCGTGAGGGTCGCTCGCGGGCAGCTTGCCGACGCCGCGCACGGCGGTGTAGCCGCGGTACTCGGGGTCGCCGTCGTCCAGGAGCTGACGGCGCACCGCCGATTTGACGCCGTCGGCGCCGATCATCAGGTCGGCTTCGACGGTTGAGCCGTCGGCCAGCGTCGCCGCTGCCGCGTCGCCGCCGTCGGAGTACCCGACGACCTCGGCGCCGCCGCGGATCTCGGCGCCCGCGGCGAGGGCGTGGCGCAGCATGACGTCGTGCAGCTTGGATCGCAGGATCGCCAGGACCGGGACGCCCCACGTCTTTTCGACGTCGCCGAAGGACACTCGGCTCAGCGTCTTTCCCGACGACGTCATAAACCGACTGTCGTGGTCGGGGCCGAACACGTTGCCGTGCAGCCGCACGTCGGCGGCCAGGTCCGCGTCGAGCGCGGCGAGGGCTTTCATTCCGTTGGGGGCGAGCACCAGACCCGACCCCACGTCGCGAAAGGCGGCGGCTCGCTCGACGACGACGGTTTCGACTCCACGGCGGCGCAGCGCGACGGCGGTCGCCAGGCCGCCGATTCCGCCGCCGGCGATCAGGACACGTTGGACTGTAGACATGATGAACTCCTTGAGTAAAGCAGGGGGCGCCGCCATCGCGGCGCACGGATTAACTGGCTGAGGTTCAGGCTTCGAGAAGACGTTTGAGGTCACTCAGCGCGTCGCGCCACAGCGCCTTCAGCTCGTCGACGGCGTCGGCGTCGGGCAGCTTGGTGTGGTTTATCGACACCTGGGTGCGCTGCTCCGTCTTGGCGGTGAGGAACACTCCGACGCGGCTGGCGCCGTCGTCCCAGTCGGCGGTCAGCGACTTGCCGGTGCGGGCGGTGCGGACGCGGAACCGGTCGCCGGGAAGCCACGACTCGCGCCGCTCGTCCTCGGTGAAGGCGGCCGACACCCGTTCCAGCGGCGCGTCGACGGTCTTGCTCGCGCTGGCCTGGAAGTCGCCGGAGCTGGTCTGGCCGCGCACGCGAAGCCCGCGGGCGCGCTCGTATTCGACGGTGACGCTTTGCGCCCACCAGCCCGAGATCGAATGCTCCTCGACGAGCCAGCGCGCGACGGCGGTGTGCCCGCGCTCGGCGGCGCCCCAGTCGTCCAGGATCGCGAACCACTCCCGCCATCCGCGGCCGGTGGCCTTTCGGGCGGCGTCGTCGGAGACGTCGGGCTCGGGAGCCTCGGGTGCGGGTGCGGGTGCGGGTGCGTCGAGCGTCGGCTCCGGCTGGGCGGGCTCGGCGTCCGAGACGAGTTGACGGCGAGCCGCGGTGTAGCTCTCGCCGGTTTTGTCCATGCGCTCGCGAACGCGGCGCTTGAAGGATTTCTGCCTGGTCATCTTCTGCTCCTGCTGCGGCGCGACCGCGGCCCCCACGCGTCCACGACCTCGCCGGACAGGACGTACTCGACCGGCATCCCGAGAGCTCGAGGCCCCCTTTACCCCCTCAGGATCGGCGGCGTGGGCGCCGATGCGGAGGTCTGGCGCGGGACAGCGCCGAGGCCACTATAACAACCCTCTCCGACAATCTCGTCGTTCGTGCCGATGTCGCGGGAGCGCGCTACCTTGGGCGGGTCATGTTTGTCGTGGTCAGGCCGTCTTCACCGGCGCTGAGGCCCTTCGTCGAGCACCTGTGGTACTTCGAGTCGACGGCTTCGCCCGGCCGGGAGCGCGTGTTTCCGTCCGGCGCGGCGCAGCTGCTGGTCAACCTCGACTTCGACGAGCTGCGCTCCTACGATCCGCGCGACGGCGGCGTGGCCCAACGCTCCAGCGGCGCGGCGCTGCAGGGCGCGTCCAGCCGCCCGCACGTCATCGACGCCGGGGACCTGCGCTCGATCGCCGGCGTGGCATTCCGTCCGGGAGGAACCGTCCCGTTCTTCGACGAACCCGCCGACGCGGTGCGCGACGAGCTGGCCGACCTGTCGACGCTGTGGGGTCGCGGCGGCGCGGTGCTGCCCGAACGCCTGACGGAAGCCCCCGACCCGCACGACCGAATCCGGCTGTTGGAGCAAGCGCTGTTGGAACGGCTGCGGCGGCCGGCGTCGCCGGCCACACGCGTGGCGTTGGCCGCCTTGGATCGGGGGACGCCGGTCGCCGAGGTGGCCGACCGGCTCGGCGCCACGCCGCGTCGGTTCGCCGAGCGTTTCGCCGCCGACGTCGGGCTCACCCCGAAGCGTTTCGCCCGAGTGCGCCGGTTCCAGCGCCTGCTGGCCGACGTCGTCGCCCGCGAGCCGGAAGACTGGGCGCGGCTGGCCGCCGAACACGGCTATTACGACCAGGCCCACATGATCCACGACTTCCAGGCGTTCACCGGAATCACGCCCACGCGCTACCGGCCGCGCTCGGCCGGCGAACGCAATCATCTTTCGCTGGAGAGCGGATTTTTACAATCGCCGGCGTCCGAAGCCGGGCATGCTCGACGTCATGAGCACACAACGCATTCTCGACCTTTACCCGCGCCTGGTCGTCAACGACGCGGCGGCCGCGCTCGACTTCTACGCCAAGGCGTTCGGCGCGCGTGAGCTGGAGCGCTACGCCGGTCCCGACGGCAAGATCGTGCACTCCGCCGTGGAGATCGGCGAGACGAAGGTCGCCGTCAAGGACGAGGACGGCGTCGACCCGGCGCCCACCTCGCTTGGCGGCAACCCGGTGATCATCGCCCTTGACGTCTTCGACGCCGACGCCGTGGGCGCGGCGCTGGAGGCGGCGGGCGCGAAGGTCGTCTTCCCGATATCCGACCATCCCTACGGAGAGCGGGGCGGACGCTTCGCGGACCCGTTCGGCCACTTGTGGATGGTCTCGCAGTCGATCGGAGATCTCACGCCTGAAGAGGTCCAGGCGGGCGTCGACGCAGAAATGTCCTGAACGGTCTCGCCCGCCCCGCCGGCCGCGGCGCGAGCGAGACTCGTCAGGTCACAGCGATTCGGCGGCGGCCACCACGTCGACCAGACCGGTTCCCTTGTCGTAGGAGGTCTGGTAGCCGTCGACGCTCTCATAGGGAGCGCCGTCGGAGTAGCGGTGAGCCGTGGACTTGATCGCGTGCTCGATGTCGGCGGCCGAGGCGTTCGGCGCCGCCTGGAACAGCTGCGCCACGATGCCGGCGATGTGCGGCGACGCCATCGAGGTGCCGCTGATCGTGTTGAAGGCGCCCAGATCCAGCGGGCCCGGCCCGTTGCGGGGATCGAGTCCGGTAGCGCAGATCACCAGGTACGGCCGGCACGACGACGTGATGTCCTCGCCGGGCGCGGAAACGTCCGGCCAGGTCTCGGCGCGCAAGGCGTCGCCGCGCGAGGAGAACTCCGACACCGCGCCGTCGAGGGTTCCGGAGTCCTGGTCGTAATAGGACGCTACGCCCAGAATCCCCGGCGTGGGGTCCTGCGCGTTGGGGTTGCCGCTGTTGACGGAGCCGTCGCCGCCGTCGTTGCCCTGCGCCCACACCGAAACCACGCCTTCGGCGGCCAGCTCGCGCTGGATCTTGGCGCTGGCCTCGGCGGGGTCGAAGTCCCCTGTGGCGCCATAGGAGTTGTTGACGGCCTTGATCGGCGGGCAGTCCTCTGCCGACACGTCGGCGCCGCAGGGAGCGGCGTGGTTGTCAAGCACCCACTCGTACGCCAGGTTCGCCCCGATGACCGACAAGCCCGCGCCGACCGAAAGCGACACCAGCTTCGCGCCGGGCGCGGCGCCGTGGACGACTGTGCCGTCGTCCAGTTCGGTCGGCCGTCCGGCGACGATGCCGTTGACGTGAGTGCCGTGGCCGCCGACCGACAAGGTGTCGGTGTCGGCCATTCCCGCGTCCAGCATGCACAGTTCGGGGTCGGCCTCGACGACCAGGCACACGTTCTTCAGGTTCTTGACCACGGCGCTCGAGCCGTCTTCCTCGCGGAAGAACGGATGCGTCGGGTCGACGCCGGTGTCGATGACGGCCACGGAGACGCCCTCGCCGGTGAGCGGAGAGTCGCCGTCGATCGCCTCGGCGCCGCGAGTGGCCTCATGAGACGTGTCGAGAGTGAAATCCAGCGGGCGGTCGCCCTCGACGTACGAGACGCCGGGCTCCTCGGCGACGGCGCGGACCTGGTCCGGCGTGCCGAGGGCGACGGCAACGCCGATGCGCTCCAGATCGGTCAGCGCCGTCAGACCGGCCGCCGAAGCGGCGGCGCGGGCGGCGTCGAGGTCGTCGCCGTGCACCATCACGGGCACGGCGGCGTCGAGGGCGGTCTCCGAAAGGGTCTCGGCCAGCCAGGGCTGAATCACGTCGGCGCTCTGTGCGCCGGCGGGAGCGGCGGACAGTCCTAGCGTCAACGCCGTCGCCGCGAACGCGGCGACGGCCGCGCTCGGCAGGTTTCTACGCATGAGGGGCCTTCCCGTAAGAGGGGCGGGGACTGACCATTGTCATGCGTAAAAGGTAAATACGTCAATAAAACAGACGCCGGGCGTCCAGAAGCGTCAATCTTGCGAAGCGGCCTCGTAGACGAGAATCGCGCCTTCGGCGCCGTCGTCGGGAGCCGCGTAAAGCCGCAAGCCCTCGGCGTCGGCGGTCGGCTCCAGGAAGACCGGGTTGCGGGTGATCGAATGGCCGGCCGGCGAGAACGCCGCCACCGGCGCCTCGTGGACGACCCGTCCGTCGCGCAAGTCGATCAGCGCAAGACCGCCGAGCTGGTAGGTCGAGCCGCCGGGTCCGGCCAGGTCGGCGACGCCGCCGCACAGCATCTTGCGGTACGCCAGGTAGTCGCAGTCTTGGTAGTCGACGAAGTGGCCGGGGTTCGCCTCGCGGGCAAGCTCCTTGCCGCGCGGAGTCCACTTGTACATGGTGCGCGAACCCCAGCTCACCCCGTGCACGTTGCCGGTCTCCTGATCGCGCACCACGCCGCCGACGTGGTCGTCGGCGCGGAACGCCTCGTCGACTTCCAGAGTTTCCGGATCGACGCGGTACACCACGGCGTGCGAGTTCGGCCGGTACTCGGCCACCGGAATCCACAGGTGTTCGCCGTCGTAGTCGAGGCCGCCGGGGTGATACATGTGGCCCTCGCCGATCTCGACGTCGGCCTGCAGGTTTCCCGCCTCGTCGACGACGTAAAGGCGCCCGACGCCCTTGCCGGGCGTGCGGTCGTACCCGTCGCACAGGTCGGGACACGGCTGCGTCGGCTCGATGATCTCCACGGACGTGATGAAGAACAGATCGCCGACCTTGACCATGCCCTGCGGGTGGTGGACGTCGAACGGCAGGTCGACGGAGTCGACGTGCTCCCACTGGGTGGAGCGGCTGGTCTGCGTGAACGCGTCCGCCGTCGGGTCGTCGCCCGGACGGCCCGACGCCGAACCCGCCAAGGTCACGGCCGACAACACGGCGACCGACATCGTCGCGACCGCGATGAGGGCTGGCTTGCGCATCGACACTCCTCTAATCGGTGGCATGCACGGCAGGATCGTAGCGCCAAACGGCTGTCGTTCTAAGGCACGTCGACCGCGATTCCCTTGGGCGCCCGCACGTCCGCGAGTCGTCCGTCGGCGTCGACGTGGACGGACAACTCGCCTCCCGCCACACGTAGACGGTCTACGGCAAACGATCCCACCGGCGAGGGCGTCAGCGGCCGCAGCCGAATCCGTCCGGCTGGAGCGTCCACTTCGAGACCCAGCAGCGCCCGAACGATCAGAGACGCACAACCCGCGGCCCACGCCTGGGGATGGCAGGCAGCCGGGTAGGGAGTCGGGGGCAGCGCTCCGCTGCGGCGCTGACCGCCGTACAACTCGGGAAGCCGGTAGCCGAAGTGGGGAGCCGCGGCCAGCAGGCCGTCGATCAGCCGCGAGGCCGACTGCCGCGCCGCGCCCCGCGCCAGGCCCCAGATCGCGATCGCCGTGTCGTGCGGCCAGACCGATCCGGCGTGATAGGACAGCGGATTGAAGCCGCGCGCGGTGTCGGCGAGAGTGCGCAGGCCATACCCGGAGTCGAGGGAAAGCAGGGAAAGTCGCCGGGCCAGAATCTCCTCCTCTTCGGAGTCGAGCAGCCCGGTTCCCAGCAGGTGTCCGATGTTCGACGTCGGGCTGTCGACCGGCTGCTTGTCGCGGTCGAGCGCGATCGCCGGGTAGGGACCATCCTCGTCGGACACCCAGAAGCTCTCGCGAAACCGCGTCGCCAGGCCGTCCGCCCAGTCCCGCCAGCGTCGTCCTCCCGGACGGCCGAAGGCGTCGAGCAGGTCCGCGCCGGTCACGGCCGCCTGGAAGGCGTACGCCTGCACCTCGCACAGCGCCAACGGCGGCTCGGCAAGGCGTCCGTCCGTCCACTGCACTCCGTCGTGCGAATCCTTCCATCCCTGATTGGACAATCCGTCGTCGTCCGCGGCGTACTCGACGAAGCCGTCGCCGTCGGGGTCTCCGGCGCCGACGAGCCAGTCGAGGGCGCGCTCGGCGGCCGGCAGCAGCGCGGCGACCTGCGCTTCGTCCATGCCCCAGCGCCACGCCTCGGCGAGGGCGACGACGAAGAGCGGCGTGGCGTCGACGGCGCCGTAGTAGACCTCGGGAAGCCCGATGTCCGCGCCGGGAGGGCGAAGCTCGTGCGGGATTTTGCCGGGGGCCTCCTGGGTCTTCGGGTCGTCGGAGACGCCTTGGCGTCGTGCGAGAGCGCGCAGCGTGCCTGCGGCGAGCTCGGCGCCAAGCGGCAGGCTCATCCTGGCCGCCCACAGCGAGTCGCGGCCGAAAAGGGTGACGAACCAGGGCGCTCCGGCCGCGCAGTAGAGGTCGTCGACGTCGGCGGAGTCGCTCAGCAGCAGCGCGCCGAGGTCGTCAACGCCCTGCCGCACCAGTTCGTCGAGTCGCCGGTCGGCGGCGCGCACGGCGAGTGGCTCGTCCCGCCACGGCGGCGCCTTGGCCGGACATAGCGGCCGGAATCCCGGCGCCGTGTCCACGGCGCCGGTTTCGATCTGTTTCGTCTCGGCGACGAGGTCGAGCGACGCGGTGAAGCTGTCGCCCGGCTCCAGTCGAATCGCCCAGCACAGCACGCCGCGACGATCGTCCCAGATCGGCTTCGGGTTGACGCCGAGCCGCACTTCGAGGTCGCCGGACTCGGACGTCCACATCAGATCTGAGCCGTCCAGTCTCGGCGGGGACGCGGCAAGCCGTCTGCTCGCCCTGACGTCGCCGATCCCGGCCATGTCGGCCGCGACCTCCACGCTCAGCTCGGCGACCATCAGGCCGCGGGATCTATTGCGCACCAGGATCCTTTCGGCTCCGCCGTCGGGTCTGGCGAGCCGGTCGCGTTCACATGTGACAGTCGGGTCGGGCGAGTCGTCGCCGTGGTCTCGCACGACGCCGACGAACCGTGCGCGCCGGGCGGAGACCCGCCCGCCGACGATGTGGTCCGGCGAGGCGCCGTCGACGCGCACGCGCAGCCGAGAAAGCACTCGGCGGTCGGCGACGTATACCCCGTCCGGGCCGTCGCCGAGCTGCCCGTCGGCCGCCGACGTCCAAAGCGCGGGCAGCGCAAGGCAGATCACTCGGTCGTGCAGACGCAGTTGGCGGGAGGAGCTGATCGTCATCACCTCTTGACATGACTTCGCGGGGGTGGCAGAGTGTCGCAGCGAGTTATTTGATCGATAAATTTTATCGATCAAATTGCATGACACGATACTCGACAGGAGCGGCCGTGACCAACGACTTCCCGGCGGAGCCCGGCTCATCCCAGGTCACCCTGGCCAGAGTCGCCGATCACGCCGAGGTCTCCCGGCAAACCGTCTCCAACGTGCTCAACGCGCCGCACCGCGTCCGCGAGGCGACGCGACAGCGGGTCGAGGCCGCGATCGCCGAGCTCGGCTACCAGCCGAATCGCGCCGCCCGCGCGCTGCGCGCCCAGGCGTCGCGCATGATCGGCTACCGCATCGAGCCGATACGCGAGGAGTCGCTGGCCTCGATTCAGGACCGATTCCTGCACGCCGTCGCCGACACCGGCCGCCACGCCGACCATCACCTGCTGCTGATCGCCGCCGACGACCCCGAGGCCGAGCTGGCGTCGTACAAGCAGCTGTTTCGCACCGGCGGGGTCGACGGCTTCGTGCTCAGCGAAATCGACTACGGCGACCCCCGACCGGCCGCGCTGCGCGAACTCGGCGCGCCCTTCGCCGTGTTCGGACGCACCGGCGACGACGCCGGGCACTGCTGGGCGGACGTGGACAACGCCGCCGGCACGGCCGCGGCCGTCGACCACCTCGTCGAGCGCGGCCACCGGCGCATCGGCTTCGTCGGCTGGCCCGACGGCTCCAGCGTCGGCGACCGGCGGCGCGAAGGATGGCACGCCGCCCTGGAACGCCACGGCCTGCTCGCCGAGAGCCGACACCTCGAGGTGCGATCCGACGACAGCGTCCACGAAGGCGCTCACGCCGGGCGTCACCTGCTCGAGCGGAAGGGCCGGCCCACCGCGATTGTGGCCGTCTCCGACACGCTCGCCTTCGGCGCGATGCAGTCCGCGAAGGCTCTCGGCGTGGACGTCGGAGAAGACCTGGCCCTGGTCGGCTTCGACGACACGCCTTCGGCGCGCGTGCTCGGGCTGTCGAGCGTCAGGCAGCCGATCGAGGCGATAGGCCGGGCCATCGTGGACATGTTGCTGCAACGCCTTCCCGGCACGCCCGGCCGCTCGGACGCGCCCTCCGAACCCGAAAGTCGCCTGCTCGCGCCCGCTCTCACGGTGCGCGCGTCCAGCGACATGCCCCTCCCCCGCTGACAAACGACTAGGAGATTTCGTCGTGCCCACCTCATCCCTCGTTCGTCGCGCGACGGCGGCGACCGCGGTCGCGGCCCTGGCGCTCGCGGCGGCCGGCTGCGGC
>JBOGDN010000170.1:0-7635 GCA_050742995.1 Stackebrandtia sp.
GCGCGGTGGTGTCGATCAGCTCCGTCAACGGCTTGGCCGCCGTGGGCAACCTGCCGTATTCGGCGGCCAAGGCCGGGCTGATCAACGCCACCCAGAACCTGGCGGTGACCTACGGGCGTCGCAGGCAAGACGCGATCGACGCCGAGTCCGGCTGGGCGCGATTCAACGTCGTGGCGCCGGGCACCGTGCGCACCCGCAACTGGACGCAGCGCGGGCCCCGGCAGCTGGAGAGAATGCGGCAGCTGGAAAGGCTGTACCCGGCCGGACGTGTCGGCGAGCCCGAAGACATCGCCGCGGCCGTGGCGTTTTTGGCCTCCGACGACGCCGACTGGATCACCGGGGTCACGTTGCCGGTCGACGGCGGGTTCCTGGCCGGGCCGATGACGTTCTTCGATCAGCTCACAGGCTGACCGAACACGCGCGCGGCGGCCTCACGCGCCCAGAAAGGACAGCCGTATGGTGCGTTGCGTGTTGTCGATGTTGGTGTCCACGAACGCCACCGACTGCCACGTCCCCAACGTCAACACCCCGTCTACGACCGGCAATGTGGCGTGCGGGGCGATCAGCGCCGGCAGGACGTGGTCGCGTCCGTGACCGGGCGAGCCGTGGCGGTGCTTCCATCGGTCGTCGGGCGGCAGCAGGTGCCGCAGCGCGGCGAGCAGATCCTCGTCGCTGCCCGAAGCGGTCTCCAGCACCGCCACGCCGGCGGTGGCGTGCGGGACGAACACGTTGAGCAACCCGTTCTCGCCGGCGGCGTGCTCGCGCAGGAAGCGGGCGCATTCGCCGGTGACGTCGACGACCGTCTCGGTGCGGCCGGTCGTCAGTTGCACTGTGCGGGTGACAAACACGCTGGCCATGCCGTCCGATCCTGCCAGGTCGACGCGCGTCTCGGGTGCGCGACCGGCCCGCGCGCTCGGGTGATTTTTCGACGAAACGACGGATGTGACTCTGCGCGAAAGTCGCCGCACACAGCGTCGGACGTCGACGGCAGGTGCGGCGTCGCCGGTCGAGCCCAGTACGTGCACCATGTTCAGGTGACTCTCGCCGACCGCTTTCCCGCCGACGCCGATCCCGACGCCGTATTCGAGGCCTTTGTCGACTGGGCGACCTCCGAGGGTCTCGACCTCTACGACGCGCAGCAAGAAGCGCTGATGGAGATCGTCACCGGAAACAACGTCATCGTCAGCACCCCCACCGGATCGGGCAAAAGCCTCATCGCCGCCGGCGCGCACTTCGCCGCCCTGGCCTGCGATCGCACCACCTTTTACACCGCGCCGGTCAAGGCGCTGGTGTCGGAGAAGTTTTTCGACCTGTGCGCCCGCTTCGGCACCGACAACGTCGGCATGATGACCGGCGACGCCTCGGTCAACGCCGACGCGCCGCTGATCTGCTGCACCGCCGAAGTCCTGGCCAACATCGCGCTGCGCGACGGCGCTTACGCCGACGTCGGCCAGGTCGTCATGGACGAGTTCCACTTTTACGCCGAACCCGACCGCGGCTGGGCGTGGCAGGTGCCGATCCTGGAGCTGCCCCACACCCAGTTCGTGCTGATGTCGGCCACGCTGGGCGAAACGGAGTTCTTCGAAAAGGACCTCACCCGCCGCACCGGACGCGCCACCACGACGGTGAAGTCGGCGACGCGCCCGGTGCCTCTGTACTACAGGTACTCCACCGAGCCGCTGCAAAAGACCGTCGAGCTGCTGCTGCGCGAAGAAAAAGCCCCGATCTACATCGTGCACTTCACGCAGGCCGCGGCCATGGAACAGGCCTCGGCGTTGATGAGCGTCAACGTGTGCACCAAAGCCGAAAAGGCCGCCATCTCCGACCTCGTGGCCGGGTTCCGCTTCACCACCAAATTCGGCCGGTCTTTGTCTCGGCTGGTCAAACACGGCATCGGCGTCCATCACGCCGGCATGCTCCCGAAGTACCGGCGGCTGGTCGAGCGCGCCGCCCAGGCCGGGCTGCTGAAAGTGGTGTGCGGCACCGACACCCTCGGAGTCGGCGTCAACGTGCCGATTCGGACGGTCCTGTTCACCGGACTGTCGAAGTACGACGGCATTCGCACTCGCCGGCTGCGCGCGCGGGAGTTCCACCAAATCGCCGGACGGGCCGGACGCGCCGGCTTCGACACCGAAGGCCTCGTCGTCGCCCAGGCCCCCGAACACGTCATCGAAAACCAGAAGGCGGTCACCAAGGCCGGCGACGACCCCAAGAAGCTGCGCAAGATCAAAAAGAAAGCCGCCCCCGAAGGCTTCGTGGGCTGGTCGCAGGAAACCTTCGACAAGCTGCGCGAAGCCGAACCCGAGCCGCTGACGTCGCGCTTCACCGTCTCCAACGCGATGCTCATCAACGTCGTCGCCCGCCCCGGCAACGCCTTCGACGCCATGCGCAAACTGCTGACCGACAACCACGCCTCGCCGGGAATCCAGCGCGCGCTGATCAAAGAGGCGGTGGCCATGTATCGCTCGCTGCTGGCCGCCGGCATCGTCGAACAGCTCGACGAACCCGACCGCACCGGACGCAGGCAGCGCCTGGCCGTGGAAATCGACGGCGACTTCGCGCTCAACCAGCCGCTGTCGCCGTTTGCCTTGGCCGCTTTTGAGCTGCTGGACGACGCCGAGGCCACGCACAGCCTCGACGTCCTGTCCGTCGTCGAGTCGACCCTGGAGGACCCGCGGCAGGTCCTGGCCGCGCAACGTTCCAAAGCCCGCGGCGAGGCGGTGGCGCAGATGAAGGCCGACGGCGTCGAATACGACGAGCGCGTCGAACGCGTCGCCGAGATCGACCACCCCAAGCCGCTGCAGGAGCTGCTGGAGGCCGCCTATGAGGCCTACGGCGCGGCGCACCCGTGGATCCGCGACCACCCGCTGCGGCCCAAGTCGGTCGCCCGAGACCTGTACGAGCGGGCCATGACCTTCGGCGAGTTCGTCGCCTTCTACGACTTGTCGCGCGCCGAGGGCGTGGTGCTGCGCTACCTGGCCGGCGCCTACAAAGCACTAGACCAGACGATCCCCGAGGAGTCCAAAACCGAGGACGTGCGCGACCTGGCGGCGTGGCTGGGCGAGCTGGTGCGCCAGGTCGACTCCTCGCTGCTCGACGAGTGGGAGCAGCTGGCCGACCCCGACTCCGCCGTCGACGACGACGAGGCCCTCGAAGAGCCTCCGCCGGCGGGCGTCACCGCCAATGAGCGGGCGTTCAAGGTCGCGGTGCGCAACGCCTTGTTCCGGCACGTGGAGCTGGCCGCTTTGGACCGGCCCGAAGAGCTGGCGGCTTTGGAAACCGGGCTGTCGGCCGGGGAATGGCGCGACGCTTTGGACGCGTATTACGACGTCCACGACGACGTCGGCGTCGGTCCCGACGCGCGTTCGCCGCGCATGCTGCTCGTCGAGGCCGGCGCGCAGACGTGGCGGGTGCGTCAGATCGTCGACGATCCCGACGGCGACCACGACTGGCACATCGCCGCCGTGGTGGACCTGGCCGCCAGCGACGCCGCGGGCGCGGCGTCGGTGACGGTGACCGGCATGGGGCGGATGTAGGCGTTCAAGCCCCGAAGGGCCGGAAGATGCCGGTGAACTCGTAGCGCGACTGGGAGATGCCGCTGCACACCGGGCTGACGCGCCCGTCGGGGCAGTCTCCGTTGTCGCGCCCGACCGACCAGAAGCCGATGAACCCGATGTCGTTGGCCTGCGCCCACGACAGCAGCGCGCGGGCGTGAGTCTGCGTGGTGGTCATGCCGGCGTCGTTGCGGCCGATCATGGGTGTGACGCCGAGCCGGGACTTCAGCTCGGCGTCGCCCAGCTGCGGCCACACCCCGCGCATCTGGTCCAGCGTGGCCTCGGCGGCGTCGATCATGGCCCCTCCCCAGTCGCCGGTGTAGCCGAAGTTCATCAGCATCGGGTTGACGGCGACGTCTACGCCCTGGGCGGCGGCGTCTTGGAGGATCTGCAGCGAGAACGGGTCGACGCCGTAGTCCTGGCCCTGTACG
The DNA here is from genome assembly GCA_050742995.1 of Stackebrandtia sp. GTDB lineage: Bacteria > Actinomycetota > Actinomycetes > Mycobacteriales > Micromonosporaceae > Stackebrandtia. The sequence goes on from JBOGDN010000170.1 coordinate 3,986, forward strand.
CGCAGCGTGTAGGCGATCTTTGTGCCGCGATCGTCTTGCAGGCGTTTCAAGGCGGCGTTGACCCGCTGGTAGGGAATGGAGGCTTCCACGTCGACGTCGAGGTGGTTCGCGCCGGTGACGTCGAGGATCTCGGAGTAGGCGTTGTAGAGGTCGTCGACGCTGCCGCAGACGTTCTCCAGGTAGGGGCCGAGCGCCCCGCCCGAGGCGACCACGACGTCTCCGCCGGCGGCGCGCAGCTGGTCGATCTGGTCGACGATGCGCGGCTCGCGCAGGTCGACGACGCCGCCCCACTTGGGGTCGCAGCCGGCGTGCGAGCCCAGGACGAAGGCCAGGGTGTAGTGCATCTGGCCGGTGGCCTCGGCGACGTCGGTCAGGCGCGGGGATTCCATGGTGATGTCGATGTAGGGGGCGACTTTGACGTCGCCGGCGGCGGAGTCGGGTTCGGCGTGGGCGGGCCCGGCGACGAAGGCGGCGGCCAGCAGGACGCCGGCCGACAAGGCGACGGCGGCGCGTTTGGCGAGCATGACGGGGTCCTTTGGGCTGTGAGGACGGGTGCGGTTGGGCGAAACCAAGTTTCCTTCAAGAAGCTTTATAAAAAATATATAGATATGCCCCGATATGGTCAAGTCCGGCGACGCCGCCCATGGTCGAAGACCGGCCGCGCACGGCTAGCGCGCCGGGCCGCCGTCCTGGGTCAAGTCGGGACGCAGCCGCCGGGCCGCGGCCTGAGCCTCGCGGTTGAAAAGCACCAGCCGCGCCTGCGACGGCGGCGCGGGCGTCGACTCCAAAACCTCAAGCGCCGTCTGGATCGCCGCCTCCAAAGGCCAGCCGTACAGACCCGCCGAGACAAGAGGGAAGGCCACGCTCGTCGCGCCGAGCTCCACGGCCACGGCGAGGCTGTTGCGGTAGCACGAACGCAGCTGCTCCGTGCGGTCCTGCTCGGCGGAATACACCGGGCCGACGGTGTGGATCACCCAACGCGCGTCAAGTTTTCCGGCGGTCGTGGCCACGGCCCGACCCACGCCCAGACCGCGCCCGTAATGCGAGGCGCGCAATTTGCGGCATTCGGCGAGGATCTGCGGGCCGCCTTTGCGATGGATCGCCCCGTCGACTCCGCCGCCTCCCAGAAGAGACGAGTTCGCGGCGTTGACGATCGCGTCGACGCGTTGGGCGGTGATGTCGCCGGCCAGAATGGTCACGTCCATGTCAGCAGATTGTGCCCGGCTTCTAAACAAGATGCGCGCCCTGCGGCGCGCATCGCACAATGTCCGGCATGACCGAACACGCGTTGGCGCCCGAGGTCGCCGAGTATTACGAGCTCGGCGGCGAGGTCACGCGTCTGACCGAATCCGCCGGCGGCCGTCTTGAGTTCCTGCGCACTCAGGACATACTTCGCCGCCTCATCGGTCCCCAGCCGGCCGCCGTCCTCGACGTGGGCGGCGCCACCGGCGTGCACGCCCGATGGCTCGTCGAAGACGGCCACGCCGTCGTCCTCGTCGATCCCGTCGCCTCCCAAGTCGAGGCGGCCGCGCGCATCGACGGCGTGGCCGCCGGCGTCGGCGACGCCCGAGACCTGTCCGGTTTCGGCGAGGCGTCCTTCGACGTGGTGCTGCTGCTCGGCCCGCTCTATCACCTCCAGACCGAAGCCGAACGGCGCAAGGCGCTCGCCGAGGCCCGCCGCGTCGCGCGTCCCGGCGGACTCGTCGTCGCCGCCGCGATCGGCCGATTCGCTCCCTGGCTCGACAGCCTTTGCCGCGGTTCGCTCGCCAAGGCCTACAACGGTCCGCTGCTCGGCGAGGCGCTGGCCACCGGCCAGCTGCGTCCCCGCGAGCACGGCTTCGACGGGTTCACCACCGCCTACGTCCACCGTCCCGAACAGCTCGCCGCGGAGTTCGCGCAGGCGGGACTGCCCGAGGCGGACGTGTACGCCGTCGAAGGCCCCGGGTGGATGATCGCCTCGCTCGGCGAACAGCTGGACGACGCGGTCCTGGGGCCGAAAGTCCTGGAGAGCCTGCGAGGCGTGGAACGGGAGCCGTCGCTGCTGGGCGTCAGCGCGCACCTGCTGGCCGCATCCCGGGCGCCGCGGTGACGCCTCAGCCGGATTCGTCGACGTCGGCGACAGTGCGCGTGTAGCCGCGACCCGGACGGCCGTTCAGCACGATGTCGCCCGCGGGCGCAAAGCCGGCGCGGGCGAGCACGGCTCGCGAGCCGGCGTTGTCGAGTGTGGTCTTGGCGCGCAGGCGGCTCAGTCCGTACTTCGCGCCGGCCAGCCCGCACACCTGACGCACGCCGGAGGCGGCCAGACCTTGTCCGGCTGACTTTTCGGCGATGCGGTACCCCAGCTCCGCGCACCCGTCGGCGACGTCGATCAGGTTGACCCGTCCCAGCACGTGGCCGTCGTCGTCGACCAGCACGTGGAAGTAGCAGATCCCGTCAGCCTGCTCGGCCAGCAGGCCGCGATGCCGCGCGTCGAAGTCGGCGAAGTACTCGTCGCCGCGATCGGGAACCGACGCGGCGAAATACGCCCGATTCTCCTGCTCGAAGGCGAGCAGGGCCGGGGCGTGGTCGAGGCGAAGGAGCTGGAGGTCGGGCATGGGAGAACATTAGCGGCCAAGCGTTGTGGGGGCCGCCGATTTTCTCGGCGACCCCCACAGCACGTGCACGACAGGCCTGGCGAATCAGCCTTCGCTGAACACGGCGATGCCGTTGGGCACCGCGCGCTCCGAGCCGTCGGAGGGGTCGTTGCGCACCACCACGTTGCCGCTGGAATCGGCCGCGCCCAGCACGCTGGAGCCGCCGCCGTCGAAGTTGACCACGTCTTGGGCGCCGAAGCCCGTCATGATGTCGACGAGCGTCTTGTAGGTCGCGCCGACGCTGGAGCCGGAGCGGCCGTCGACCACGGCCAGGTACAGGGTGTTGCCGTCCTCGCTGTACCCGGCGGCCGTGCGCGGCGCCAGCTCGGAGTCCTCCAGTTCGCCGACCGGCGCTCCTTCGTCGACGAGCACGATGGCGCCGGCCGCGGCGGCCATCGTGGCGCCGTCGTTGGACGCCAGCTGGTAGTCCACCTCGACCGCGTCGCCTTCGGCTAGTCCTTCGAGGTCGGAGACGCCGGCGTCGCGCGCCAGCAGCACCACCTCGTTGTCGGCGATCGCGCCGCTGCCGGGCGAGTCGGACACCGCCGAGACCTTGCCGTCGGTGACCGTGACCTCGCGGACGGACTCGCTGCAGGGACCGTCGCGGTCGTCGTCGGTGCCGCACACCGCGCGCTGCCGGTCGGCCTCGCCCCAGTCGGAGGTGAAGATGCCGACCCCGTCGACGGTGATGGCGTACTGGTTGAGTCCGTCGAGGGCGAAGCTGCCGGCGTCGGTGACGGCCTTGCCGTCCAGCGCCAGGCTCGAGATCTCGCCCTTGCCTTCGTCGGTGACGCCGAAGACCGTGCCGTTGTCGGGACCGCCGGGACGGCTGGGTCCGTAGCGCTGCTTGCCGGGTACGGCGGCTTTGAGGTGCTCGCCGCCGACGACCGCCGGGCCCACGGCCGCGCCGGTCTCGCCGATGTTGAAGAAGTCGGCGTTGATCACGCCGACGGCTCCGGCGCTGTTGGCCATGTCCGTTGGCTGATCCACGGCCGCCATCGCCCCGGTCGTCACCAC
>JBOGDN010000171.1:0-4809 GCA_050742995.1 Stackebrandtia sp.
CGGCGAGGAGGACGAGGCTCATGACAGCGCCCCCAGTGCGAGCAGGGCGCCGAGCACGCCGATCAACAGGGCGCCGGCCAGCGCGGACAGCAGATGTCGCGGCACGCCGTAAGCGTGCGCGGCGCGCACGCCAAGGGAGATGCGCATGGTCGTCTTGCCGCTGCCTTCGACGAGGCCGTCGACGAGCTCTTCGTCGCCGCGTCTGACCAGGCGGGCCAATGCCAGCGCCGGGCGCACCGCGACGAGGTCTTGCAGCTTGTCGAAGTAGAAGCCTTCGGCCCAGACGCGCCGCGCCGGCCCGAGGACGAGCGCGGGGTCGGCGGCGGTGTCGCGACGCCACAGCCGCCAGGCGCCGGCCACGCCGAGGAGCGTCGCCAGCAGCACCGGGATGATCTCGACGACGTGGACCGGCGGGGGCTCGACGCCGGGGAGCATGTCGTCGGCGAGCCCCGCGGTCAGCAGCAGGCTCAGCGCGACGGTGAGTCCGGCCAGGGCGAGCATCGGCCATGCCAGCAGCCGTCCGGGGTCGCCGCCGTGGACGGTCTCGCAGCGGCGTCGTCCGAAGAAGACCCGAAGCCACGCGCGAGTGGAATAGGCGCCGGTGAGGACGGCGGTGAGGATGCCGGACCACATCACGATCGCGCCGGCGGCGTTGTCGACGTCGGCGGCGTGCAGCGCGTACTCCTTGGTCCAGAATCCCGACGTCAGCGGCAGTCCCGCCAGGGCGGCGAAGCCGATCGTCATGGTCCAAAACGTCACCGGCGCCCCGTGCCGCAGTCCTCCCATTTTCGACATCGAGTTGGTCGCGACGCGGTGGATCACGGCGCCGGCGGTCAGGAACAGCCCGGCTTTGAAGAAGGCGTGGCTGAACAGGTGCAGCATGGACTCCTGCGCGCCGGCCACGGCGATCGCGCCGAACATCAAGGCGACCTGGCTGCACGTGGACCAGGCGAGCACGCGTTTCAGGTCGTCGGAGGCCAGCGCGGCGCAGGCCGCGCCGACCATCGTGATCGCGGCGATCACGGCGATCACCGTCAGCGCGGCGGGAGCGGCCGCGTAGAGCGGGAAGAGCTTGGCCAAGACCACGGCGCCGGCGGCGACCATGGTGGCGGCGTGGATGAGCGCCGAGATCGGGGTGGGGCCGGCCATGGCGTCGGGAAGCCAGCTGTGCAGCGGGAACTGGGCGCTCTTGCCCACGGCGCCGGCCAGGATCAGCAGGCAGGAGGCCAGCAGCACGCCGGGGTCGAGGTCGCCGACGCGAGCGACCAGCTCCATGATCCGGAAGGTCCCGGCGTGCACGCCGAGCAGCACGACGCCGAGGATGAATCCGACGTCGCCGACGCGGGTGACCAGGAACGCCTTGACCGCGGCGGCCGGGGCTTCGGCGAGCTTGCGGTAGTGCCCGATGAGCAGGTAGGAGCAGGCGCCCATGACCTCCCAGCCGACGAGCAGCACGATCAGGTCGTCGGCGACGACCACGAGCAGCATGGCGGCGGTGAAGAGATTGACCTGCGCGGCGTAGGGGGCGTAGCGGTCGTCGTCGCGCAGGTAGCCCGCGGAGTAGACCTGCACCAGCAGCGCCACGATCGCGACCGCGAGGAGAACCGGTCTGCTGGTCATGTCGGGGTTGAGATAGGCGGCGAGGGTGACCGTGACGTCGCCGAAGTCGGCCAGAACCGCCGGTTCGGCGGCCCACGCCCGAGACATGTCGTCGTCGGAGACGAAGAACAGCGGCACGACGGCGGCAAGCGGCACGGCCGTTCCCGCGGCGGCAAGGGTCGCGGCGAGACCACGCCGAGCCAGCGGAACCAGCAGCCCCGCCAGCCCGAGGGCGGCGGGGACCAGCGGCAGGGTCCACAGCAGGACGGCAGGGCTCACCGAGCCCTCGTCTCCGCCGACGGCGCGGCCCGCTCCGCCTCGTCAAGCTCTTCGGTCTCGTCGTCGGGGCCGACGGCGTCGACGCCGTCGGTGTCGATGGAGCCGCGCAGCCGGTACAGGTGCAGCACGATCGCCAGGCCCACGCCGATCTCGGCGGCGGCCACGACGATGACGAACAGCGCGAACGACTGTCCAGTGTGGGTTTCGATTCCCAGCGAGGCCGCCAGGGTCGCGTCCGCGGTGACAAGGACCAGGTTCACCGCGCCGAGCATGAGTTCGACGGCCGCGAGCATCAGCACGGCGTTGCGCCGGGTCAAGACGCCATACACGCCGACGCCGAACAGAAGTCCGGCGAGAACGTACGGGATGACTGGATGCACTTAATGCTCACCAGCCACGTCTGTAGCGCACATGCGTTACATCATGCCGTGTCAAGGAGCCCCGGGCGCCGCGCGCCCTGCCGTTCGACGCGACGGCATTGAGCCTTGCGGATCCCATGGCTCGCCTCACACGGCCGTAGCTTTTCGCACGCGAGTTCAGTTAGTCCTGTTATGAGCGTGATAGAATTTAGTCAGACTAGTCAGACCTCTAAGAGGAAAGGAGGTTCGACGATGCGCTGGCAAGTACAAGAAGCCAAAGCCCGGCTCAGCGAGGTGATGCGGGCCGCGCGCGCCGACGGCCCCCAATTCCTCACGCGTCACGGCGAAGACGTCGCGGTGCTGCTCAGCGTCAAGGACTACCGCAAGCTCCATGGACTTCCCACGTTTAAAGAGCTGCTTCGAGAACCCCCGTACGTCGACGACTTCCCCGACACATCAGATCTCCGCAAGGAAATGCCGCGCGAGGTCGACTTGGGGCTCGACTGATGACGTATCTGCTCGACACCAACATCCTCAGCGAACTGCGCAAGACAAAGCCCGACGAGAACGTCAGCCGCTGGTACGACGAGACGCCCGACGAAGATATGTATCTGAGCGTCATGACCATCGGCGAATTCCACAAGGGGATCGAGCGGCTGCGGCTGCGCGACGCCGCCAAGGCTGAAGCACTTGATCGATGGATGGCACGGCTCCTCGCACCGTACGACCCTCGAGTGCTGCCGGTTACCGAGCAAGTCGCCGAGGTCTGGGGCAAACTCAACGCGCCGGATCCGCTGCCGATCATCGACGCTTATATAGCCGCGACCGCCCTTGTCCACGGCATGGTGCTGGTCACGCGCAATGTGAGAGATTTTGCGCGCACAGGGGCGCCGCTGCTCAATCCGTTCGACTCCAACTTATTTGGCGAGGAACATTCCGGCGCCGTCTACCAGGTCGAGCAGCATCTGGGGGGCGACGCCGAGCAGGATCGCGGCCGCCACGCCGACGCCCACGGCCGTGCCGGTGGCGAAGCTGGGCAGCGAGACGCTGGGGGCGTCGTCGACCGGCTCCGACAGCCACAGCAGGACCACGACCTTCAGGTACGGGAAGGCGATGACCACGCTGGTCAGCACGCCGACGATCACCAGGGTGGTCTGGCCGGCGGACAGGGCCGAGGTGAACACCTCGAACTTCGCGGAGAAGCCCGAGGTAAACGGGATGCCGGCCAGGGTGAGCATCAGGATGGTGAAGATCACCGCGAAGCGCGGGGAGCGCTTGGCAAGGCCCGCCCAGCGGGACAGGTGGGTAGCCTCGCCGGCGGAGTCGCGCACCAGGGTCACCACCGCGAATGCGGCGAGCACGGTGAAGCCGTAGGCCACCAGGTAGAACAGGGTGGCACCGACGGCTTCGCCGAGCGCGATGACGCCGACGAGCAGGTATCCGGCGTTGGCGATCGACGAGTAGGCCAGCAGTCGCTTGATGTCGGTCTGGGTGACCGCCAGGACGGCGCCGATCACCATGGTCGCGATGGCCACGGCGATGAACAGCGGCTGCCACTCCCACGCCAGGCTCGGCCCGCCGGGAGCGCCGCTGTCGGCGAAGGCGACGTTGAACACGCGCAGCAGTCCGCCGAAGGCGGCGACCTTGGTGCAGGCGGCCATCAGCGCGGTGATCGGGGTGGGCGCGCCGGTGTACACGTCCGGGGTCCACACGTGGAACGGGACCGCGGCGGCCTTGAACAGCAGGCCCACCGAGATCATGCCGAGACCGGCCAGCAGCAGCACGGTCGAGTTGTTCGAGTCGCGCACCGCGGCGTTGAGGTCGACGAGCTGCACCGAGTTGGCGTAGCCGTACAGCAGCGCCATGCCGTACACGAAGAACGCCGAGGCGAACGCGCCGAGCAGGAAGTACTTCAGCGCGGCTTCCTGCGACAGCAGGCGGCGGCGACGCGCCAGGCCGCACAGCAGGTACAGCGGCAGCGAGAACACCTCGAGCGCGATGAACATCGTCAGCAGGTCGCCGGAGACGCAGAACATCATCATGCCGCCGATGGCGAACAGCGTCAGCGGGAACACCTCGGTGGCGCCGGGGTCGGCCGCCTGGTCGGCGTCGGCCTGGCTGTCGGCGGTCACGGCCGCGTGCGCCACGAAGGCGCCGCCGGCGGCGACGCGGCGTTCGGCGATGAGGAGGACGGCGATCATGCCAAGCGTCGCGATCGTTCCGATGAGGAACAGCCCGGGGCCGTCGACGACGATCGAGTCCACGCGCAGCGCGCCGTTGCTCGTCGCGGCGCCGGTGAATACCGGGGCCGGGTCCTTTCCGATGTTGGCCAGCACCGCGATCAGCGAGCCCGCCAGGGCGGCGAGGCTCAAGACCACCTGGGGCATGTAGCGGCGGCCGCGCGGCATGAGCGTCTCGATCAACAGCCCGACGAAGGCCGCGCCGAAGACGATCAGCAGCGGCGAAAGCGCCGCGTAGTCGATGTCGGGAAATGAGATGGAACCCATTGGTCAGTTGTCTCCCGTCGCGGCCTGGTCGATAACGGAGTCTGGGTCGTCGACGCCGGGGATCG
>JBOGDN010000172.1:0-1600 GCA_050742995.1 Stackebrandtia sp.
ACCACACCAAGGCCAAGCGCAACGCCTCCTACTGGTCGGAGAAGGTCGAACGCAACCGGCGGCGGGACCTCGAAGTCAACAAGGCGCTCGACGAGGCCGGGTGGACGGTCATCCGGGTCTGGGAGCACGAGGACGTCGCCGCGGCGGCCCAGCTCGTCGCCGGGACCGTGCGCAAGCTGCGCGGCTAGGGCCGCCGCCCGGCGGACGCGCGGCGGGAAACGGAACGAAGCGACGAGCTCTCAGTCGCACAGCTTGTCCAGGATCCGCAGAGCCTGTCGCAGCTCGCCGGGCAGATGCTGCACCCACACCTGCGGCCGTCCCACGTCGACGGCTTTGGACAGTCGCATGCGCAGCATCGCCAAGGTCGCCGGAAGATGCTGTCCGCGTTCCATCAACGCGATCGCCATCCCGCCGGCGGCGGCCACGCGAGTCTCGGTCGGAAGCTCTTCCAACACGCGCGTGTACGTCAGCGGGATCGCGAGCTTGTCGAATCCCTCTGCCTCCCAAGGAGTGGCGACCACGATCAGCGCGTGTTCGGCGGCGTTGCCTTCGCGGTACAGCGCCGTCAAGGCCGTACGCAGCCCCGACAGCGGTTCGACGCCCGCCTCGTCGCCGCATCGGTACCAATGACGTTCTCTCATACGCCTCCAATCCCGCAGCGCGTTCACCCGAAAGGGGACACTGTCGCCTTTCCGACTGCAAAGCAGACGCGCGTCGTCGGCCCCGATGACGCTGTTTTCCCTTAATGTGACTTACAACCAGTGGTCACGCCTTTCCCACTAGTTGGGGATCGCCACAGGAAAGACGCCGCGATGGACACCGCCCAGCCCGCCGACGACTCAGACCGCGCCGAGTACTCCCCCGGATCCGCCCGCAACGACGCCGAACTCATCACCGCCACCAGACGCGGCGACACCTCGGCATACGGAGAGCTGTACGAGCGCCACGTCCACGCCGCGCGCCGGCTGGCGCGCATCCTGGCGCGCGACGGCGCCGAGTCCGACGACCTGGTCTCGGAGACCTTCGCCAAGGTGCTGTCCACCCTGCGCGCCGGCAAGGGGCCCGAGCTGGCCTTCCGCGCCTACCTGCTGACGACCCTGCGCAACACCTTCTACGACCGCACGCGTCGCGACAAGAAGGTGGAGTTCACCGACGACATGACCCGCCACGACCCCGGCGAGGCGTTCGTCGACACCGCCCTCGCCGGGCAGGAGCGGCGCTACGCCGCGCGGGCGTTTCGGCGTCTGCCCGAGCGCTGGCAGGTCGTGCTGTGGCACACCGAGGTCGAGGGCGAGACAGCCGCGCAGGTCGCGCCGCTGCTCGGATTGTCTCCCAACGGGGTCGCGGCGCTGGCCTACCGCGCCCGGGAGCGGTTGAAGCAGATGTATCTGCAGGAGCACATCCAGGACTCCCCCGCGGCGACGTGCCGCTGGACGGCCGACCGGCTCGGCGCCAAGGTGCGCGGCGGCCTTTCCAGCCGGGACGCCGGCAAAGTCGACAGCCATTTGGACGAGTGCACCGCCTGCAAGCTGCTTTTCATGGAGTTGGCCGAAGTCAACTCCGGAATCGGCGTGGTGCTGGCTCCGCTCGTGCTCGGCGC
>JBOGDN010000173.1:0-29664 GCA_050742995.1 Stackebrandtia sp.
CCGCCGAGCTGGCCGACGAGCTGGCGAGGCTGTCGCGCGGCGGCCCCGAGGCCCGCCCCCTCGACCTGGTGGAGCCCGACGACTCCGCGCCGTCGCTCGCGCCGCATGTGGCGGGAAAACGCCTGGCCTACGGAGCGGCGGCACTTGTCGGGCTCGCCGTCAGCGGGCTGCTGGCCGCCACCTTGTTGATTCCGGGCGACGACGCCGACGCCGGAGGCGACGAGCAGACCCCGGCCTCCGAGGACGAGGACGCCGAGAGCGGGGACGACGCGGCGTCCGGCGAGCCGACCCAGCTCGAGCTGGAGGCCGACGCCATCCAAGTCGTCGACCCCGGCGGCGGAGACACCTCGGCTCCGGCAGAACTCGGCGCCGTCGTCGACGGCGACGTCTCGAGCGTCTGGACGACCAACGAGTACAACCAGGAGAACTGGGGCGGTTTCAAGGAAGGCTTCGGGCTGCTGCTTGACCTGGGCGAAGAGCGCGAGGTCGTCACCGTCAACCTGCGGCAGGCCGAGGCCAGCTCCACCGTCGGCCTCTACCTTGGCGAAACCGGTCTCTCCGACGCGGCCGCGGGCGACGAAGGCTTCAATCCCGAGGACCTGGACGTCGTGGCCGAGCCGCAGGCCGAGACTCCTCTCGACGTCACCATCAATCCGTTGACAGACGCCCCCAAGGCCAGGTACCTGCTGGTGTGGTGCGAGGTCCCGGCTGCTTTGGAAAACGGTCGCTTCGCCTGGCGCGTCAGCGAAATCGAAATCTTCACCAGGTAGGCCGGCGCGAGACCATGGCCGACGTCTCAGAGGTTCCCGATCCCGAGTTGCTGCGGCGTCACGCCGTCGGCGGCGATCGGGAGGCGTTCGGCGAACTGTTCCGGCGTCACCGCGAGCGACTGTGGGCCGTGGCGCTGCGCACGCTCTCCGATCCGGAAGAGGCCGCCGACGCCCTGCAGGACGCCATGATCAACGCCTACCGCGCCGCGGCGCGTTTCCGCGGCGACTCCGCGGTGACGACCTGGCTGCACCGCATCGTCGTCAACGCCTGCCTTGACCGGGTGCGGCGCCGGCAGGCGCGTCCGGCCGTGCCCATGTCCGACCAGATGCCGGAGCCGCCGGCCGGCGACGTCTCAGACCGCGCCGACGTGCTCGCGGTGCGAGCCGCGTTGGGGCAGCTGAGCTTCGAGCAGCGCGCCGTCGTCGTCTATGTGGACATGTTGGGGTATCCGGTCGCCGAGGTGGCCGAGATTTTGGACGTGCCTCCGGGGACCGTCAAAAGCCGCGCGTCGAGAGCTCGAACACAATTGGCGGCCTTGTTGGGCGAGTCGGGGAACCGGCGTCGCGACCAGGACGTCGGATCGATATCGCCACCTGGCGCCGCCCATGGTCCCAGCCAACTTGGCTCGACGCAGTTTGGAAAGGAGGAGAGGTCATGACAGCCACGCCGACGCCCGACGAGTGGGCAGAACCTTACCGCGACGCCGTCGTAGAGGACGCCGTGCGGATGCGGCTGCGCACGCTGTCGGAGTCCGGCTATCCAGACCTGCCCTCCGCCGTCGCCGAACGGCTGGACCGGGCGTTGATCGAACTGCCCGACCTGACCGCGCCCGACACGGCGCCCCTCGCGGCGCCGCGCGCGCCGACGCCGTGGTGGAAGCGGCGTTTCGCGCTGACGGCCGCGGCCGGAATCGCGGTTTTGGGCCTTGCGGCCGGCGGCGGGGTGCTCGCCATGCAGCCCGGCGACGACGAATCCCCCGCTACGGCGCTTGACGAAGCCGACTCCAACGACGGAAGAAAGGGCGCCGACTCGCCTTCGCAGCCGTTGACCGACGGCGAGGCTCAGGAAGACGACGGCGGCGACTCCGCTCCAGAAGACGAGCTTGGCGCCGAGGGCGACGAGGAGACCCTGGACTACTCGGTCTCCTACTCCGGGTACGACTACGTGCCCGAGGACATGCAAAGCGCGACGCAGCAGGAATCCACCGGCTCGGCCGAGAACGTCGCCGATTCGCTGCGGCGCCTCGCCGACGACCCGACGGCCCGGGACTTCTGCGTGGCGTGGGTGCAGGACGTCCACGGCGGCATGGTCTCGGTGACCGACTTCGGCTACTTCGAGGGTCAGCCGGCGATGGTCGCGGTGGTCGACCGCACCGACGGCAGCGCCGTGGTCGCCGCGGTGGGCGCCGACTGCGGTCTCGACGGCGTCGACGAGCTGTACTCCCAGGAAATCTGACTTCTCAAGCTCGTCTCCACGTTCGCGCGCTCACTGGCGCGTGGCGGGCGCCTCACCGCGGAATGTCCCGTCCGTACCATGACGTTGACGCGATCGAGTCAATTCGCCGCAGAGGCAGTCGAGGAGCATTCAGGTGAGCCAGATCCGAAACGTGATCATCGTCGGTTCCGGCCCGGCCGGTTACACCGCCGCGCTGTATACCGCGCGCGCGAGTCTCAACCCGCTGGTCATCGAGGGAGTCGAGTCCGGCGGCGCGCTCATGACGACGACCGACGTGGAAAACTTCCCCGGCTTCGCCGACGGGGTCATGGGTCCCGACCTGATGGACTCCATGCGCAAGCAGGCCGAGCGTTTCGGCGCGGAGCTGCTCACCGACGACGTCACCGCCGTGGAGCTGTCCGGCGACGTGAAGACCGTCTGGGTCGGGGAGACCGCGTACAAGGCGCACGCGGTGATCCTGTCGACCGGTTCGGCCTGGCGTCCCATAGGCGTGCCCGGAGAGCAGGAGCTGCTCGGCCACGGCGTCTCGTCGTGCGCCACCTGCGACGGGTTCTTCTTCAAGGGCCAGCACATCGCCGTCGTCGGCGGCGGAGACTCGGCCATGGAGGAGGCGACGTTCCTGACGAAGTTCGCCGAGTCGGTGACGATCGTTCACCGCCGCGACTCCTTCCGGGCCAGCAAGATCATGGCCGAGCGCGCGTTGTCCAATCCGAAAATCAAGGTGGAGTGGAACACCGTCGTCGACAAGGTGCTCGGGGAGGACAAGGTCTCCGGCGTCGAGGTGCGCGACACGGTCACAGGCGCCGTCCGCACGCTCGACGTGACCGGCATGTTCGTGGCCATCGGACACGACCCGCGCAGCGAGCTGTTCGCCGACCAGATCGAACTCGACGACGAAGGCTACGTCGTCGTGGACGCGCCGAGCACTCGCACCAACCTGCCCGGGGTGTTCGCCGCCGGGGACCTGGTCGACCACACCTACCGGCAGGCGATCACCGCGGCCGGCACCGGCTGCGCGGCCGCGCTTGACGCCGAGCGCTACGTCGCCGCCATCGAAAACAACTAGTCAAAGGACAAGAACATGGGAGCAACCAAAGCCGTCACCGACGCGACCTTCGCATCCGACGTGCTCAAGTCCGACCTGCCGGTGCTGGTGGACTTCTGGGCGACGTGGTGCGGACCGTGCCGCAAGGTCTCGCCGGTCTTGGAGGAGCTGGCCGCCGAGATGGACGGAAAGGTCCAGGTGGCGAAGGTCGACACCGACGCCAACCCGCAGACCACGCGGGAGTACCAGGTGATGAGCGTGCCGACCATCATGCTGTTCAAGGGCGGCCAGCCCGTCGGCAGCATCGTGGGGGCCAAGCCCAAGAGCGAGTTCAAGAAGCTCATCGAAAACAACGCCTGAGGCGCGGCGGACGTAAAAAGGCGGATCGGCTCGGCCGGTCCGCCTTTCGCGTCTGAGTCGCGGTCAGCCGAACGCGGGGCCGGCGACCGACGTCACCGAGGCGAGCCACTGCTCCACCTCGACGTCCAGGGTCCCGGCGCCTTCGCCCCAGCCGGAGACGTGCCGCAGGTCCATCCGCAGCCGGGGATAGTGCGGGTGGGCCCGGACGGTCTTGAAACCCACCGCCCGGAAGAAATCGGCCGGCGCGACGCACGCGCCGGCCTCGCCCCGGATGTCCCCGAAGACCTCAAGCGCCTTCACGCCGCGTTTGGCGAGGTCGTGGGCGGCCGCCTGCACCAGCATCCGGCCGAGGCCGGTCTGGGCGTAGGCGGGAGCCACGTGGACGGTCATCAGCAGGGCCGCGTCGCCAGAGGCCGGTCCGGTGGGGAACTCGGAAGCGCGCGGCACGTGGCGCGGCGAGGCGTAGGTGACGTAGCCGGCGGACATCCCGTCCACGTAGGCGATACGACCGCAGCTGCCCCACTCCAGCAGGGTGGCCGACACCCAGGCCTCTTTCTCAAGAGCTGGATCGTCGTATACGCGCGCGGCTTTCCCACATTCAGGCGACAGCTCCCAGAACACGCACCCCCTGCACCGCCTCGGCAGGTCGTCGAGCGTGTCGAGCGTCAGATTCCCCATCCCTCGCGACACCCGATTCATCCTAGTCGGTCGTAATCGAAATGTGACCTGAAAACTGGATTTCGAGTTTTGCCGGCCGCCGAGTATTGTGGCGGCATTGTGCGCCCAGGCGGCTGCTGAGGAGGTCATCGTGTCAGGCACGACGCTCGACGACTACACCGACCGCTACGCCGCACGCATTCACGGAATGGCACAGTCCGAGATCCGCGCGCTGTTCGCCGTGGCCAGCCGCCCCGAAGTGGTGTCGCTGGCCGGCGGCAACCCCGACACCTCCGCACTGCCCATGGGCGAGCTCGGCGACATGTTCACGCGGCTGCTGGCCGAAAGGGGGCCGCAGTCGCTGCTGTACTGCCCCGGCCAGGGAGACGCCGCCCTGCGCGAGAGCATCTGCGAGGTCATGGCCTGCGTCGGCGTGGACGCCGGAGTCGGGGCCTCCCCCGACGACGTGGTCGTGACCGTGGGCGCGCAGCAGGGCCTCGACCTGCTGGCCAAGGTCTTCTGCGACCCCGGCGACGTCGTGCTCGCCGAAGGCCCCACCTACGTCGGCGCGCTCGGGGTCTTCCAGGCCGCGGAGGTCCAGGTGCGGCACGTCCCCATGGACGACGACGGTCTGATCCCGCAGGCCCTCGAAGAGGCGATCGTCGCCTCGGCGAATCCGCCCAAGTTCCTGTACACGGTGCCCAGCTACCAAAACCCCACCGGAGTGACGCTCAGCGACGCCCGCCGCGAAGAGGTTCTGGCGATCTGCGAGCGACACGGCCTGCTCGTCGTCGAGGACGATCCCTACGGGATGCTCTCGTTCGACGGCGAGCCGCCGAAGCCGCTGCGCGCCCGCCGCCGCGACGGCGTGTTCTACGTGGGCACCTTCTCCAAGATTTTCGCCGCCGGACTGCGCGTCGGCTGGGTGCTCGCGCCGCCGGCGGTGCGCGACAAGCTCGTCATGGCCTCCGAGGCGCAGATCCTGTGCCCGTCGTCGCTGACCCAGGCGGCGACCCTGCGCTACCTGACGACCATGCCCTGGCAGGACCAGGTCAAGGAGTTCAGCGCGCTGTACTCGGGGCGGCTCCAGACGATGCTCGCCGCGCTGGACGACTACATGCCCGCGGGCATGCGATGGACCCGTCCCGGCGGAGGCCTTTTCGTGTGGGCCGAGCTTCCCGAAGGCCTGAACTCCAAGGAGATGCTGCCGCAGGCGCTGTCGCGGCGCGTGGCGTACGTGCCGGGCACCGGCTTCTACGCCGACGGCGGCGGTGCCGGGCGGATGCGGCTGAACTTCTCGTTCCCGACGTCGGACCGCATTCGCGAAGGAGTGCGTCGCCTGGCAGGGGTCGTGAGCGCCGCCGGCGAGCTGCGGGATACGTTCGCCGAATGAACAACCTTGCCGACGCGCGCGTCGTCGTGCTTGCCGGGGGACTGTCGTACGAACGCGACGTCTCGCTGCGGTCAGGCAGGCGGATCACCGACGCGCTGTGCCGCGTCGGCGTCGCCGCCGAGCTGCGCGACGTGGACTCCGGCCTGTTGCCGAGCCTCGTCGCCGACCCGCCCGACGCGGTGGTGTTCGCCTTGCACGGCGGCGTCGGGGAGGATGGCGCGTTGCGTTCCGTTCTCGACCTGATCGGCGTGCCGTACGTGGGGCCGTCGGCCGACGCCGCCCGCCGCGCCTGGGACAAGCCGGGTGCGAAGTCCCTGCTGCGCGACGCCGGAATCCCCACGCCGGACTGGATAGCCCTGCCGCGCGAGACCTTCTCCGATTTGGGCGCCGGTCCGCTGCTTGAGCACATCAGAGAAAAGTTCGGCCTGCCCCTTGCGGTGAAACCCGCCAAGGGCGGCTCCGGCCTCGGCGTGCACGTGGTGCACGCCGCCGACGAACTTCCCTCGGCGATGGTGGGCTGCTTCGCATACGGCGACGTGGCGCTTGTGGAGCGATTCGTCGCCGGCATCGACGTCGCGGTCGCCGTGTGCGACGTCGGCGACGGCCCCGTCGCGCTGCCCGCGGTGGAAATCGCCCCCAAGAGCGGACGGTACGACTACGCCGCTCGCTACAACCCGGGTGCGACCACATGGCACGTCCCGGCCCGGCTCGAGTCGCGGATGTCGGCCGACGTCGCCGTGGTCGCGGTGGCCGCCTACCGGGCGCTCGGCCTGCGCGACCTCTCCCGCATCGACCTCATGGTCGGCGAGACCGGACCGCCGCAGGTGCTCGAGGCCAAGGTGGTGCCCGGGATGACCGAGACGTCGCTTGTGCCCATGGCCGCCGAGGCCGCGGGCCGCGACGTCGGAAGCCTGCTCGCGGAGCTGGCGACCCGGGCGCGCGATCGCGGCGCGGCTTGATTCGGCTCGGCGGGGCGCTTTGCGCTCGGCGGGGTGCGCCGACGTCGGAATTTGTGAGTAGATTTGGCGCATGACCGAACCGGTCCCCGACCGGCCTTCCTCAGAGCCCCGCATCGAAACCGAGCCGTTCGCCACCCGGCTGACGCTCGTCGGCTGGACCTCTCCCCGTGCGACGGAAGGCCGGGATCGGGCTTACCTGTGCATCGCACCGCACGAAGGCGTCGCCGACGTCGAGACGCTCATGCCGATGTTCGCCGACTCGCTCGGCGTCGACCCGCGAGGAGTCCTGCACGACGCCGGGCGGGACCTGTGCGTCGGCCTCGTGGGCTCCAGGATCGGCGTGCTGCATCGAAGCAGGCTGGTCATCGGCACGTACAGCAAGAGCCGCGCGTGGATCGAGGCGGCCAGAGCCGCCCGGCACGTCCACCTGGCGCTGGGTTTCCAGACCCTCGGGGCCGACGAGACGATCCGCGACTACGCCGCACGAGTCGTCGCCGTCGGCGACTGCGCGCTCACGACGGTTCCGGTCAAAGTCGCCTGAACGGTCGGTCGGGGCGCGACTTTTCGGAGGTGGCCCGCGCGGCTGTTGTGGTTGAGGGGGGCGGGAAACCTCGCGAGCTCATCGTCAGGCAAAGCACCCCGACCCAGCCGGCCTCGTCCTCGAGCGGGCCGCCACTGTCCTCGCTAACGGATCGCGGCAACCTGACTCAGGACGCGGCCGTCGGTCGCCGCTTCGACGAACAGTCAATCATCCTTCCAGTGGATGCTTTATAGACTCGCGTGCCACGCTCTGGGTCTCATCAGTGGTTTACGGCCGGGGCGGCGCGGTTTGCCAGTTCGCCCCGGCCTCCTCCACGTCTGGACCGTCGCGGCGAAGCGGACACGCGAGTCGCGGGCTGCGCGGCCGGGCGCCGAGCGAGTAGCCTGACGCCCGACATATCTCATCCGCAACGGGCTTTCGCGAAAACCACTAAGGCACCGCCTCATGACTTATCCACCGCCGCAGGGCGGCTACGACCCGTACGGCCAGCAGCCGGACTCCGGCTGGCCGCAGCAGCCGACCACCGGCGTTCCCGCGTCGCCGGGACCGTACGGCCAGCCCGCGTACGCGCAGCCGGTCTACGCCGCTCCCGGCTTCCCGAGCGCGCCCGCGCAGCCTCCGGGCGAACGGCCGACAGGCGTCACCGCCGCGGCGATGCTCATGGTGACCGCCGCCGCGATACTCGTCGTCGCGGGCGTCGCCACCCTCATCGCCATGGTGAGCGCGAGCGACGGCTTGTCGGAGATAGGCGGCATGGAAGACACCGCCACGACGTTCAAAGCGATCGGAATCGGAATCTCGGTCGTCTACCTCATAGTGGGGCTCGGAGTCATCGGTCTGGCGCTCGGCGTGCTGCGGGGCCGCGGCTGGGCGCGCATCGTCACTTTTTGCGTCTACGGGATATTCCTGGGGTGCGGTCTGTGCTCGGGGATCGCGGCGCTGACCAGCCTCGACTCCGGCGCCGCGGGCGCGGAGGCGATGGGCGGCGCGCTCTTCTCCGTCATGATGGTCGTGCTCGTCCTCATCGAGATCATCACCGTCGTGCTGCTGGCGCTGCCGGCGTCGAACGAGTGGTTCAAGGCCGTCAGTCGGGCCAAGGCGGCCGGGCCGGCCTGACCACGCCGGCGCGTGCGGCGGCGTCCGATGGGTACCGTGGGGATCCTCGCGTTTTCGCTTTCGATCCTTCCGACAGGGCTGCTCGATGACATACCCGCAGTACCCCGACTACGACCCCTACGGTCAGCAGCCGCAGCAGCCGACCACCGGCGTCCCCGCGTCGCCGGGACCATACGGCCCGCCGACCACGGGCGTTCCCGCGTCGCCCGCGTACGGCCAGCCCGCGTACGCACAGCCGGGCGGCTACCAGTCGGAGCCGCCGCCGGGCGAGCGGCCGACGGTCGTCACCGCGGCCGCCGGAGCGATGATGACCACCGTCGCGCTCTCGCTTTTCGCCGGAGTGTTCTCCGCCGCGTCGATCTCCGCGTGGAGCGAGGCCGAGGACGGCCGTGCGGCGACGTCCAGCGAGGCGCTGGGCATGATCATCGTCGTGGCGTTTCCCACGTTGCTGCTCGCCGGCGTGTTCGTCGTCCTCACCCTGGGGGTGCTGCGCGGGAGCAGCACGGCGCGCGTCGTCGCGTTCGTCATGTACGGGATCTTCTTGGCCTGCAACGGCTGCTTTTCCCTCGCCTTCGCGGTGGACGCGACCGACACCGCCGCCGAAGCCGTTTCGCACTCCGTGGCCGCGGCGATCTCGCTCGGCCTGCTGACGATCGCCGACGTCGTGGCCGTCGTGCTGTTGGCTCTGCCGCAGTCCAACGTCTGGTTCAAGGCCATGGCCCGGGCCAAGGCGTTGCGTTAACGTACCGACATGTCGACCGAACAATATGGCCAGCACGTCGATGCGGCGGACACGCCGCGCCCGGCCGCCGTCACCTGGGCCGGATACGCCGGCTTCGCGATTCTGGCGCTTGCCGTGCTCGGCGCCGTCGCGTCTCTGGTGTGGATCGGCGCCCTGCTCGACGCCTTGGAGACGGGGCTTCAGGGCGTAGAGCTTGAGGGGGACGTCGCCGTCGAAGACGCCGTGACCGTCGTGCGAATCGCCATGTACGGGATCGTTCTGCTCTCGCTCGTGGCGCCGCTCGTCGTGGCGATCCTCTCCGCGATCCACATGCGCGGCAGCAACGGCGCCCGCATCACCACGTGGGTGTTCGCCGGCCTCGGCGTGTGCTGCGGACTCCTCACCTTGCCGTTCGGCGGCGACTTCGAGTCCGCCTTCGTCGGCGACGACGCGCTCGCCCAAAAGGTCCAGGACGTCGTCGCCGACGCGGACCTGCCCGTGTGGGGCGAGGTCGTGCCGGCGGTCGTCTCCGTGGCTACTTTGCTGCTGTACATCGCGATCATCGTGTTGCTGGCGCTTCCCAGCTCCAATGAGTACTTCCGCGCTCGCCCGCCAGAGCCGACGGTCCTGCCGCCGACGCGGTGAACCGCGCGAGGTGGCACGCTTGAGCTCATGAGCACAGCATTGATCACCGGCGCGACCGCGGGGATCGGCGCGGCCTTCGCCCGGCGTCTGGCGGCGGCCGGCGACGACCTGATCCTGGTGGCCCGCAACGACAAGCGGCTGGCCGACAGTGCGTCTGAGATGAAAGAGGTCTACGGCGTCGAAGTGCGCACGATCGCCGCCGACCTCACCCGCGACGGCGACTGCGCCACGGTGGCCGACGCCGCCGCCGAGGTCGATCTGCTGGTCAACAACGCCGGCATGGGGCTGTCCTCGGGCTTCACCGCCAATGCTCTTGCCGACGAGGAGCGACAGCTCGACCTGAACGTGCGCGCCATACTGCGCCTGACCCACGCCGCGCTGCCGGCGATGCGGGAACGACGACGCGGCGCCATCGTCAACGTCTCGTCGGTAGCCGGATTCGGACCTACCATGCCCGGGTCGACGTACAACGCCTCCAAGGCGTGGGTGACCGGCTTCAGCGAGTCCATGGCGCCGATTGCCCGCCGCCGCGGGGTCTCGATCATGGCCCTGTGCCCCGGTTTCGTGCGCACCGAGTTCCACGAGCGCGCGGGGATCTCCATCGACGGAATCCCGCAGTGGATGTGGCTCGACGCCGACTATGTGGTGGAAACCGCAATGCGGGACCTGGTGCGCGGCAAGGTCGTATGCGTTCCCTCCCTGACCTACAAGGTCCTTGTGTCGGTAATCCGACACTTGCCGAATAGACTGCTGACGCAGGTCACTCAGCGCATGGAAGCGATATCGAGGCGTGGCAATATCACCTGATCAACTCCACTATTTGCCATGCTCGATGTAAGGTGTCGAGGATCACCTCGGCGTGACGAACAGCTGACAGTCCGGGGTGACGCTAAGGGGTCGGGCGCCGTAGGCTCGTCAGCGTGTCCGACCGGGACGAACTGCTTGCACTTATAAATAAATTGGCTGTCGTACGTGGACGGGTGACCCTGTCCAGCGGCGTCGAGGCCGACTACTACGTCGATTTGCGTCGCGTGACCCTGCACCATCGGGCCGCGCCCCTGGTGGGAAGGGTCATGAACGACCTGACCGCCGACTGGGACCACGACGCCGTCGGCGGGCTGACGCTCGGGGCGGACCCCGTCGCGGCGGCCATGCTGCATCAGTCGAAACGTTCGATGGACGCTTTCGTTGTACGCAAGACTGACAAGGCCCACGGTCTGCAACGTCGCGTCGAAGGGCCTGATGTAGCAGGTCGACGAGTACTGGCGGTGGAAGACACCTCTACGACAGGTAGTAGTGTGTTGAAAGCTGTCGATGCATTGCGCGTCTCCGGGGCAGAGCCGGTGGGCGTGGCGGTGATCGTCGATCGAGGAGCTGGAGGGGCAGTCCGGGCCGCGGGGTTGGAATACCGAGCGGCCTTCGACATTAAAGATCTAGATCTATAAACCTTTCGAGGTGTTTCACGCCTCAGACTCCACCCCTCACTGGATGAATACAATCAGTGATGATATAAATACAAATCGATCGTTATGGTGAGAGGATGAAGCCGTGGTACGCGTAGTCGCAGAAACCACAACCCCCGCGTCACCCGTGGGGGGCGAACCGATTCCGCATAGAGACGCGGAACGCATCGCCGGCGTGCTTAAAGCGCTGGCCGACCCCAACCGGCTGCGTCTGCTGAGCCTGATTCAGTCCACCGAAGGCAACGAGGCCTGCGTGTGCGAGCTGACCGAACCGCTCGGTCTTTCGCAGCCGACCATCAGCCATCACCTTCGGATCCTGACCGAAGCCGGTCTGGTCGAAAGAGACAAGCGGGGCGTATGGGCATACTTCCGCGTGGTCCCCGAGACGTTGTTCGCGGTGGCCGACCTGCTTACCCCGCCGAAGCGGCGTGGTCGCAGGCGCAGCAGCTAAGACGCATCGTCTAAGACAGGCGTTGGCAGGACGCCTGTCATTCGAAGCCGGACGACGGGACGGATTCGCCGAATACGGCGGACCCGTCCCGTCGGCTTGGTTAGAGCTCGTGACTTCATTCTCCTCCGTCGCGAGCTCCTAGCCGCAGGTCTCGGCCGCTTTCACATGCGTGCATAAAGTTCGATTCGTCTACACTCAGGTCGTGGCCGGCATACATCGCAGACCCACTCGACTGACCCCCAGGGCGAGGCGTACCTGGATGGGGTTGGCGATGGCCGCTGTGCTGGCGCCGGTGGCGGGGGTGGCCTTGGCCTCGGCCATCGACGACGTCCGCGAATGCCAGGACGATCTGACGCTGACCGTCGACGCCGCACCCGAAATCGCGCCCGTGCTTGACGAGTACGCCCAAGAGTGGTCGCCCTCCCCGGTGGAGGGTTCATGCGTCACCGTCGAGGTCGCCGCGGTCGACTCGGCCTCCACGGCCGCCGCGTACGCCAAGGCGCACGACATCGACTTCGACGTCGGCGACGCCGAGACCGCCTCGGTTGAGCTGCCCGACGTATGGGTGGCCGAATCCCCGGTCTGGATTGCGCGCCTGGGAGGCGACGTCGAGGGGATGTTCAGCGAGCGAATCGACTCGGTCGCCGAAAGCGCTGTGGGCCTTGCCGTTCCCGCCGACTCCGAATCCGGCGAGGAAGATCCGGGCGACGTGCTGAACCTGGCCGACACCGACATCGCACCCGTAGACCCGCACGCCGACGCGGCGATCCTGACGCTGATGATGGGCCCCGAAGCCGACCCGGAGGCCGTGTTCACGCCCACATTCGACGACGACGGCGCCGTGCCCATGTCGGCGGCGGCGGTGGCGGCGCACAACATGCAAAACCCGGAGGAGCCGCTGCGCTTCCTGGGACCGCAGCCGCCGCCCGAGCCGTTCACCTACCCGTACCTCATGACCGACGGAATCGACTCCGACACCGCGGCGGCGGCCAACGAGTTCCGATCGTCCCTGTTGAGCAGCGAGTTCACCGGGGGGCTCGGGGAGTACGACCTGAGCCCCGCCGGACCGTACCCGGACATCCCCGACGTCGAGACCGTCGACGCGGCCCTGGCAGCCTGGAAGCCCTAAGAGGGCCTGTGTGGAGAAACCCCGTTTCCTGCTGCGCGTCCACCAGGCGGCGCCTCGCGGCGTCGTCGGCACTTCCGCATCCAACACCGGGATGCAGAAGCACCTCCGCCTTGCGAGAAAACTCGAAACGACGACGCTTCGCAAGCCGTCGCCGCCCGGAGGCCGCTCGCAACGGAAGAGGACCCTCACACAGGCCCTAAATCAGCCCAGCCCCAGGTCGCGGGCGATGAGCATCTTCTGCATCTCGGAGGTTCCCTCGCCGATCTCCAGGATCTTGGCGTCGCGCCACATGCGGGCCACCGGGGTCTCGTTCATGAACCCGTAGCCGCCGAAGATCTGTGTGGCCGCGCGGGAGTTCTCCACCGCGACGTTGGAGGCGTGCAGCTTCGCGATTGAGGAGTGCCGCTTGAACGGCTCGTCGGCGCGCATCCGCGCGGCCGCGTCGTAGTACGCCAGCCGGGCGGTGTGTGTGCGCATCTCCATCTCCGCGATCATGAACTGGATGGCCTGGTTGTCGCCGATGGGGCGGCCGAAGGCCTCGCGTTCGCGCGCGTAACGCAGGGACTCGTCGACGCAGCCCTGAGCCAGCCCGGTCGACAGCGCGGCGATGGCGATGCGCCCCTCGTCCAGGATCCGCAGGAATTGCGCGTAGCCGCGTCCGGGCTCGCCCAGCAGGTTTTCCGCGGGCACCCGGCAGTCGTCGAAGAACAGCTCGCGGGTGTCGGAGGCGCACCAGCCGACCTTGGAGTACTTCTGGCCGACGGTGAAGCCGGGCGTGCCCGACGGAACGACGATCGTCGAGATCTCGGAGCGACCGTCCGCGGCGACGCCGGTGACCGCGGTGACCGTCACCAGGTCGGTGACGTCGGTGCCGGCGTTGGTGATGAAGCACTTGGCGCCGTTGATCACCCATTCGTCGCCGTCGAGGACGGCTCGGGTCCGCGTCGAGCCGGCGTCGGAGCCGCTGCCTGGCTCGGTCAGTCCGAACGCGGCGAGGCCCTCGCCGCGGCACAGCCGCGGCAGCCAGCGTTCCTTCTGCTCGACGGTGCCGAACCGGTAGATCGGAGTCGCACCGAGCGAGACGCCAGCCTCCACAGTGATCGCCAGTGAGGAGTCCACTCGCGCCAGTTCCTCCAACGCGAGGCAGAGCATGAAGTAGTCGCCGCCGGCGCCGCCGTACTTCTCGTCGAAGGGGGCGCCGAAGATGCCCATGTGACCGAGCTCGGCCACGAGCTCATAGGGGAACTCGCCGCGTTCGTACAGGTCGCCGGCGACGGGCGCGACCTTCTCGCGCGCGAACTCGGCGACCGCGTCGCGGATCGCGGTCTCGTCCTCGGTCAGTCTGAAGTCCATCGTGCACCGTCCTTTCGATCTAAACTGGGGTGACGCCGTGACGGCGGCGGGAAAACCCGCGCTCCTTGCCGGTTGCGGCCTCGTAGCGCGCGACGAGCTCCTCCCGGAGCCGTTCGGGCTCCACAATGCTGTCGACGACCAGCTCGCTGCCCAGCCGGACGATGTCGATGTCCGCTTCGTATTCGGCGCGCTTCGCCTCCACGAACTTCGACCGGTCGTCCTCGTCTTCGATCGCGGCGATCTTGTTGGCGTACACGGCGTTGACCGCCGCGTCGGCGCCCATGACCGCGATCTTGGCGGTGGGCAGCGCCAAAGTCGCGTCGGGTCCGAACCCGGGCCCGGCCATCGCGTACAGGCCGGCGCCGTACGCCTTGCGCACCACCACGCAGATCTTGGGAACCGTCGCCTCGGAGATCGCGCTGACCATCTTGGCCCCGTGCCGGATGATGCCGTTCTTTTCCACCGCGGATCCGACCATGAAGCCGGGCACGTCGGCCAGGAAGAGCAGCGGCACGTTGAACGCGTCGCACAGCTGAACGAACCGGGACGCCTTGTCGGCGGAGTCCACAAACAGCACTCCGCCTTTGAACATGGAGTTGTTGGCGACGACTCCGATCGACTGCCCGTCGAGGCGACCGAACCCGACCGTCAGCTCTTTGGCCCAGCGGGCGTGAATCTCGAAGAACGAGTCGTCGTCGAGCAGCCCTTTGACGTACTTGCGCATGTCGAAGGCGCGACGCTCGTTGTCGGGGACCATGCCGCGCAGGTCGGTTTCGGGGGCGTCGACCGGCGTGACGGCCGGCGGCGGCCGCGTCCAGTTGTCGGGCAGATAGGACAGGTAGCGCCGCACCACGCCAAGCGCCTCGTCCTCGTCGCGGCACAGGAAGTGCCCGACGCCGGACTCGGTGCAGTGCACCTTGGCGCCGCCCATCGCCTCCAGCGTGGTCTTCTCCCCGGTGACCATCTCCACCATGCGGTCGGAACCCAGGTACATGGAGGCGTTTCCGTCGACCATCGCGACCACGTCGCAGAAAGCCGGTATGTAGGCGCCGCCGGCGGCGCTCGGCCCGAACAGGGCGCATACCTGCGGTATCGAACCCGAGGCGCGCACCTGGTTGTAGAAAATCCGTCCGGCGCCGCGGCGACCCGGGAACAGCTGCACCTGGTCGGTGATGCGCGCGCCCGCGGAGTCGACCAGGTACACCATGGGGACGCCGTATTCGTACGCGCGGTCGGTGACGCGGACCATCTTCTCCACGGTCCGCGCGCCCCACGACCCCGCCTTGACCGTGGAGTCGTTGGCAAGCACGCCGACCTTGCGTCCGTTGATCCGGGCGAAGCCGGTGACGACGCCGTCGGCGGGCAGCCCCTCGGCGGCGGCGTTGGCGAACCGGCCGTCTTCGACGAAGGAGCCGGGGTCTGTCAGCCGCTTGATCCGCTCCCTGGCGAAGAGCTTGCCCTTGGCGGCGTTGGCTTCGTGGTACTTCTGGGCGCCGCCGCCCTCAATCCGCGAACTCAGGTCTCGGGTGTCCAACGATCGTCACTTCCCTGGCACGAGTACTTAACGTTCGTTAAGGGTAGATCATGAAGCGACGAAAAACTCGCGGCGGGCTCTCGTGAGAGAACCCGCCGCGAGTGAGTTGGTCTTCGATGCGCGGTCGGCTTACGCCGCCGCGGTCGACCGGCTGACGAACGACCGGACGGCCGCCACGCCGACGCCGATCAGGCACACGGTGGCCAGCAGCGCGAGCAGCCCAGAGGCTCCCTCTTGCGAGGAGGCCTTGGCTTCGGCGTCGACGGCCTCAACGGCGCCGTCGCCGGCATTCCCGCTGTTTCCGCCGTCGCCGGCAGCACTGCCGCTGTCTCCGGCGTCGCCGTGAGACTCCGCCTCCTGGCCGCCGTCCGGTTCAGGCACGGCGCCGTTGGCCGCCGGGTCGTCGGCTTCGTCGATCGGGTTTTGGCCGTCGTCGGGAACCCCGACGTCGCCGCCGCCGGAGTCGCCTCCGGAACCGTTGCCTCCGCCGTCGCCGGAGTCGCCTCCGGAACCGTTGCCTCCGCCGTCGCCGGAGCCTCCGCCGGAGCCGTTTCCGCCTCCGGAGTTGCCTCCACCGCCTCCGCTCGAAGCGGGTTCGACGGTGAGATCGGTGGTCTTGACGTCCTTGAGCAGGTCCGCCATGCAGCCAGGCGCCATGAGCGCCTCGACGGACTTGGTCATCTTGGTCGTGTATTCCTTGCCGCTGGCGACGGACTTCTTGTCGCCGCCGAGGTGGAGCGTGGCGTCAGAGCCGAGGTTGTTGACGAAGGTGACTTCGGCGCCTTCCTCGACCGTCATCTCGGACTTGTCCGGCTTGGACGAGTTTCCGATGCCGACCAGCCCGCAGCCGCCGCTGAACACGATCTCGCCTTTGTCGCCTTCTGCGACGGCGGAACCGCCGGTGGCGAACAGCGCAGCGGCCCCGAAGGCGACGGCCATGGCCGCGAAGCCTCCGAGGTAACGACGCCGTTTAGATCGCGGAGCCGTAGACGCCGGCTGCGGCGCTTGCGCCGCGCGACGCGGATACGGGCTTGGCCGCCGCCGAGGGGCTTCGGACGTAGCTCGCATGTATAGGTTCTCCTGCTTCTAACGGGTGCAGTACACATCACTTGGGCCGCGATGCGTTGACGCTATGTGGGCCGACGCCTGGCACGAGCGCCATGACGTTCGGCCGATGTCAGCCCCCGTTGTCGTCGTCGAGACGAGTGAAATTTTGTTGTTCCTGTCACGAATAACGACGTGACTGCGCCAGAGTAACGTGTCCCGGCGAATTGTGTGCGACCTGGGCTGTCAGTAGCCGTCGTCTGGCGCTGTGTCGCCGCCGGCGGGGACGCGGATTTCAGGCAGTACTCTCGCACACATGCGCATTGGAGCCCACGTGGACGCCACGGATCCGCTGGGTGAGGCGGCCTTGAGGAAGGCCGACGTCGTCCAGATCTTCCTGTCCCACCCGCAAAGCTGGAAACAGCCCGTTCCCCGAGACGACGCCGAGCAGCTGCGCGACAGCGACGTCGACGTCTTCGTTCACGCGGCCTACATCATCAACGTGGCCTCGCCGAACAACCGCGTCCGCGTCCCAAGCCGCCGGCTGCTGCTGCAGCAGGCCCGGGCCGCCGCGGACATCGGGGCCAAGGGGCTGATCGTGCACGGCGGCCATGTCACCGGCGACGTCGACATCTCACAGGGGTTCGTCAACTGGCGCAAGGCTTTCCAGTACGCCGCCGACCAAGGCGGCTTCCCGCTGCCCGTGCTCGTCGAGAACACCGCCGGCGGACAGCACGCCTGCGCGCGCCGTTTCGAGAATCTGAGCCGGCTGTGGGAGGAGATCGGAGATTTCTCCCCCGGCCTGTGCCTCGACACCTGTCACGCCCACGCCGGCGGGGAAGACCTCGACGGCGTCGTCGACCGGGTCCGCGCCATCACCGGGCGCGTAGACTTGGTGCACGCCAACGACTCGCGCGACGAATTCGACTCCGGACGCGACCGGCACGCCAACCTTGGCGACGGGCACATCGACCCGGACAAAATTGTCGATATCATCTCAGCGGCGCGGTGTCCGGCGGTCGTGGAGACCCCCGGCGACGCCGCCGCGCAGGCCGCCGACATCGCACTGATCCGGGAGCGACTGAACAGATGAGCTCTGCTGAGGCCGAGAAGCTCGACACCGCGGCCGCCGACGGCGACGATGCGGCAGAGAAGCTCCAGTCGGAGGCCTCCGACGACCTCGAGGACGACCACGTCGACGACGACCGCTGGCGACAATTCGCCGAAAGCGACAAACCGCAAGCCGCCGACGAACCCAACGTCGCCGCCGGACGACTCCGGCGCCTCGCCGGCGGGTTCGGCCGCGGGTTCCGCCACGAATGGACGATCGCCGCGCTGTGCAGCCTCGCGCTCGCCGCCGGCATGAACTGGCGGGTTCTGGTCGACCCGACGCACGCCGTCCCGCAGGACCTCGGCGACCCGCTGCTGATCGCCCACGTCATCGCGTGGACCGGCTTCGCCCTGTGGAACAACCCCGCGGGACTGTGGCACGCCAACACCTTCTATCCCGAGTCGAACTCCTATGCGTTCACAGACGCGTTCCTCGGATACGCGCCCGCCGCCGTGATCGGCTCCGGGCACGAAGCCGCGCTGCTGCGCTACAACATTCTGTTCGTCCTCACCTTCGCGCTGGCGTTCTTCGGCGCGTACGCGCTGCTGCGGCAGCTGGGCGCCCGCGCGGCCGGCTCTGCCGTGGGAGCGGCCGCCTTCGCCTACGCGCCGTGGAAGCTCGCCCAGGCCGGGCACCTCCAGGTGCTGTCGGTCGGAGGCGTCGTGCTCGCCTTGGCCATGCTGGCGCGCGGACACGGATGGTCGCTGCGGCACGGCTATCGGGCAGAACGGACCAGGCCGGGTTGGGTCGTGGCCGGCTGGCTCACGGCCGCCTGGCAGGTCTCCATCGGCTTCGGCATCGGGATCCCGTTCGGCTATCTCCTGGCCGCCGTCGGCGTCGTGTCGGCCGTCGCCTGGCTGACGTGCGGGCGTCCGCGCGTGCCCTGGAGAGTCGTGCTCGCCGACGGCCTCGGCGCCTCGGTGTTCGCCGCGATCGCCTTCGTGCTGGCCATGCCGTACCTGCAGGCGCAGCGCGACCACCCCGAAGCCGGACGCACCCTGGACTACGTCGACATGTTCTCGCCGACCTGGTCGAGCTTCCTGATCAGCCCGGAGGAGTCCGCGCTGTGGGGAGAAGTCCACGCCCCGGCACGCGAAGGCATGACCTGGCCGCCCGAGACCACGCTCCTGATCGGCTTCACCCTGCTGGCCCTGGCGATCGCGGGACTGGTGTGGTCGTCGTGGAGCCGACGCCAGCGCTGGTTCCTGGCGGTCGGGACGACCGTGTCGCTCGCGCTGGCCATGGGCACCAACTTCATCGACGGCGGCCGGTGGGGATACGCCCTGCTTTTCGAATACGTGCCCGGCTTCGACGGCCTGCGCACCCCGGGCAGGCTGGTGCTGTACACGACGCTGCTGCTGGCGATCCTGGCCGCGGGAACCCTGACGTGCCTGGCGGACAGGCTCGACCGCCACGCCGAGGTGGCGCGGGTCGACCCGCGCTGGCGGCTGCAGGTGCCCGCTCCGGTGCGGGCGGCGCTGTTCCTGCCGCTGGCGCTGGTGCTCGCCGAGGGCTACAGCGCCGCCGACGTCCCAAAGGCCCCTGAGCCGCCGGCGATCTTGGCGCAGGTGGAGGACCCGATCCTGGTGCTGCCGTCCGACGGGTCTAACGACACCGTCGTCCAGTACTGGACGGTCGACGGCTTCCCCCGCGTCGTCAACGGAGTGGCCGCGTTCACCCCCGCTTCGCAGGAGCGGCTGCGGGTCGACTCCGGCGCCTTCCCTTCCGCGCCGAGCGTGGAGGCGCTGCGCGACGCCGGGATAGAAACGGTGGTGGTGGTCCCCGACCGGCTGCCCGGCACGCCCTGGGAGTACCTGCTCGACCTGCCGAGCGCGGACCCGTCGGTGACCGTGACCGACCACGGCGACGTCGTCGTCTACGAGCTGTGAGACGGCCCGCCCGCGCGCTCGGCGCGCGGACGGGCCGCCAGATGTGAGGAGAAGCCTCAGTCCTGCGCGGCGTCGACGCCAAGGGCGTCGATCACGTTGTGGAACAGCTCGGTGTTGTCCAGGAATCCGTTGAAACTCGACGATCCCGGGCCGGAGGCCACCACCGACACGTCCTCGACGGTGTGCACGCAGCTGGTGGCCCCGATCCGCGGCAGGTTGCCGATCTGCAGCTCGGCGTCGGGGTCGCGTTCGGGGTTGTCGACGGCCTCGCCGGTGTCGTCGTCGACGACGGACGCGGGAAGGTAGATCTCGTTGTGCTGGAAGTCGTCGGTGTGGTCGGGGTGGTTCGACCAGCCGAAGAACAGCTGCACGTCGGGATCGGGGTCGTCGGGGAAGCCGTCGCCGTCCTCGTCGGCGTAGGTGGGGAACCCGGCGTCGCCGTAGGTGCGGTTGGCGTCGCGGCCCTCGTCGTCGCCGCGACGATCATGAGTGCCCACAATGCTCATCGAGTGGTTGTGGTCGGCGGTGACGACGATCAGGGTGTCGTCGCGGTCGGCGGCCCAGTCCTTGGCGACCTGCACGGCCTGATCGAGTTCGATGGTGTCGTAGACGGCCCGCGGGCCGTCGAGCGGATGCTCCATCTTGTCGATCAAGGCGCCTTCGACCATCAGGAAAAAGCCGTCGTCGCTGTTCTCCAGCGACTTCAGCGCGGCGGCGGTCATCTCCATGAGGGTGGGCTGGTCGTCCCATTCGCCGAGCACGTCGTCGTTCTTGGAGTGTCGCCGGTCCAGGTAGGCGTTCAAGTTGCCGGTGTGGAACTGGCCGAGGAGTTTCTCCGGGGCCTTGCCGGCGACCTCCTCCAGCTCTTCGCGGTTGCTCGCGTAGGCGAATCCGAGGTCTTTGAATTCCTCGACCAGGTTGCGGTCGTCCTCGCGTTTGGAGCCTTCCTCGGACCGCGGCAGCAGGTAGGCCAGTCCGCCGCCCATCAGCACGTCCGGGGTCTGCTCGGGTGTGAGCGCCTGATCCATGATCTCGATCTTCTCGTCGCGGAATCTGGTGTGCGCCCACACCGCCGCAGGCGAGGCGTCCTGGATCTCGGCGGTGGTGACCACGCCGATCGACATTCCGCGCGTGCGTTTGAGCATCTCGGCCATGGTTTCGACGCGGGGGTGCCGGTTCGGGTCCTCCTCGCTGCTTTCGTAGACGCCCATGGCGTTGACCGACGATTTGTGCCCGCACATGTAGGCCGACGCGGAGTTGGCCGAGTCGGTGGCGATGGAGTCCACACCCGAGGTGCCGACGAGACCGCGATGGTCCATGGCGTCCATAGCGAGCCGGCCGTGGTATTTGCCCTCGGTCATGCCTTTGGACAGCAGCCTGGCGGCGGTGACGGCCGCGGCGCCCATGCCGTCGCCGAGGAAGAAGATCACATTCTTGGCTCCGCCGTCTCCGACGCCGACGACTTCGTGGACGACGCTGTGCTTGGTTTTCTTCCCGCCCTTGACTTTCACTGTGACTTGGACTGTGTACTCGCCGGGTTCGGGATAGGACATCCACGGGTAGACGATGACGATCTGGCCGTCGCCGCCCGACTGCTCGGGATCCTCGCCGAGCACTGAGGCGGGGCCGTTCGGGCCCTTGACCTTGATGGTGACCTCGGTGTCGACCGGGTCGACTTCGGTCACCTCCACGCGCAGGTCGAACCGCCCGCCGGCGCGGAACTTGGCGTTGTCGACGGGCAGGATCCGGATCTGCGGGCCCTCGGTCTCGCGAAGCACGGGCCTGCTTCGTCGGGTGTGGGCGTGGGGATCTCGGGGGGAGAGGCTGCGGGTGCGATTCGCGGGCGCGGGCGCGCCGGCGTCGGACGCCGCCGCGGGCGAGGCGGTCAACCCCGTGAAGGTGGCCGCGGCGACCGTGCCGCCGCCGGCCTTGAACAGAAAACGTCGAGTGTGTCCCGACGCGTGGACGGCGTCAGGCTCGGGGGAGGTCATGAGGTTCCTTCCGACTGGGCAGTTGCACCGCGACATCGGTGCGGGGGGCCACCTGTCGGGCACGGCATGAACCGGGTCAGCCTGCGCCGACGTGACGTCGCGGTCCTGAATGTATGCGCACACATGCGCATACATGGAGTTAACAGTAGTACGGAATCGTCGGAACAGACCGAAACCGCGACGAATGGAACCCGCTCATCGCAGGGCGGATGCGGGCAGCAGCGCCCCGGCGTCGGGATCGCCGTCGTAGACGCGTCGCACCACGTCGCGGCCGGGATCCAGCACGTCGCGCACCACGAGCACGCACAGTCCGACGACCGCGGCCACGCGCACCGTCGAAGCCGTCACGAACACCCACTCGGGAACCACCAGCGACCACGCGGGCAGGTTCGGGACGTCTTCGGAGACGGCGAGCATCTTGCCGTAGAAACTGAAGAAGTAGAACAGCTCGCACGCCTGCCAGACAAGGAGGGCACGCCACGTCGGCCGCGCCAGGATCAGCAGCGGCAGCAGCCACAATACATACTGCTGCGACCAGACCTTGCCGGTCAACAGGAACGCCGCGACGACGAGGAACGCCAGCTGCGCAAGCCGCGGCGGCGTCGGCGCCAGGAGAGCCAGTCCGGCAATCGCCGTGCAGCAGACCACGAAG
The DNA here is from genome assembly GCA_050742995.1 of Stackebrandtia sp. Classification (GTDB taxonomy): domain Bacteria; phylum Actinomycetota; class Actinomycetes; order Mycobacteriales; family Micromonosporaceae; genus Stackebrandtia. Next base: position 22,281 of record JBOGDN010000173.1, read on the forward strand.
GCCACCAGGTACAGGGTGTTGAGCGTGCTCGAGTCGTTGAGGACCGCGGCAAGTCCGTCCCCGGAGAAATGTCGCAGCACGTACCACGACGTGCCCCAGTCCAGCGGGCGTTCGGAGTTGAGGGTGAAGAAGCGTTTCCAGCCGTCGAACGCCCACACCATGAAGGGCAGGTTCACCGCGAGCCAGGTCGCCGAGGCGACGCCGACCGTCGTCAGGGCCGGCGCCAGGCGACGATGTCGCAGCGCGAGCACCAGCAGCGGGCCGGCGACCAGCAGCGGATAGAACTTCGCGGCCACGGCCAGTCCGAGCAGCGTCCCCGCCAGGATCGTCTGGCCCCGCGCCCAGGCCAGCAGGAAGAACACGGTCAGGGCGACCGCGAGCAGGTCCCAGTTGACGGTGGCGGTGAACAGCACGACCGGGGCGGCGGCCAGCATCATGGCGTCCCAGGGACGGCGCTCGCGAGCTCGCCACAGCCCGGCGACCGCGGCGAGCCCGGCAGCACACAGGAACAGGGCGTTGAGGTGGTAGAAGACGGGTCCGCCGTCGGCGCCGAGCATCGCGTAGGACAGCAGGCCGAGCAGTCCCATGAAGACGCCGGTCACGACCGGATACTCGACCGCGTGGTCGAAGTAGGGGATCGCTCCCTCGCTGAGCCGCTCCTCAGTCCATAGTGCCCTAATGTCGGTGTAGCACAGCTGGGTGTACTGCTGGTACTCCACCCAGCCGCCCTCGGCGCACGGCAGCTTCTGCAGACACGCGGCGGTGAACATGACGATCGCGGCGGCCAGAATGACGCGCGGCGGGATCCAGAACCGTCGTCGCGGCGGGTCAACTGCGTGCCGCCCGTGCGGACCGCCGATGGTCTGCGACAAGACGGCTACCACCGCGTCGGTGCGCGAGGGCGCGTCGACGTCGGTGCGATTAGTGCCGGTCATCACGGACATGATGCCGTATGCCTTCGCGCGCTCGCCGGCCTCATGACGCGGCGGCGCGGCCGCGCTCGCCTCGTCCGCCGCTCTTTCCCCATCCCGTGACTTCGCGGGAGGCGACGCGGGCGAGGTCAGCGGCCTCGAGAGGGTCCAGGCGTGCCGCGACCATCACGCCGATGACCGTGGCCGCCAGCAGCCTGGCGCGCGCCTCCGCCGTGCCGGCGTCGATCTCTCCACGGGCCTCGGCCGCGCGCAGCGCCTTGGCCAGCGCGCCTTTCATCTGGTCGCGGTACTGCATTCCGATCTGGCGGGCGTCGGCGTCGCGGGGCCCGAGTTCGGTGATGGTGTTGACCATGAAGCAGCCGCCGACGGCCTGCATCCTTCCGGTCAGCAGGCTGTCCGAAAGCCCGTCGAGATACGCCGCCACGTCGGACAGCCGCGCGTTCCGGCCTTCCAGAGGCGCCAGGCGCGGCTCGGCGATCTCTCGCAGGTAGCTGCGCAACGCGGCGAAGAACAGGCCGCGTTTGCTGCCGAACACCTGGTAGATGCTGGAGCGGCCGAGGCCGGTCCGCTCCTCCAGGTCGACAAGCGAGGTCGCTTCGTACCCGCGTTCCCAGAAGACGTCGCGCGCGGCGCGCACCACGTCCTCGGTGGCGTAGCTTCGCGGCCTTCCCGCCATCACACCCTCCGTTTGACAATTCTGTATCGCTTGATGCAGAATCAATTCCGTACTGTTCGGTTCAAAAATAACGAGGAGCCCCGTTGACCTCCATCGCGACAGCATCCGCGGCCGTGGCCGCGCTGATCCATGTCGGCTACTTCCTGTTGGAGAGCGTGTGGTTCACGCGGCCGAAGGTCTATCGACGGTTCTTCGTGGACTCGCCGGCCGAGGCGCGGACGCTGCGTTTGATGGCGTTCAACCAGGGCTTCTACAACCTTTTCCTCGCCTGCGGGGCGGCCGCGGGCGCCGTGGCCGTCGCCGCGAACGCCGAACTCGTCGGACGCACCCTGATCGTTTTCAGCTGCGCCTGCATGGCGGCCGCCGGAATCGTGCTGTTCTTGTCCGACCGTCGTTTCCTGCGTGCCGGCGCGATCCAAACACTCCCGGCGCTCGTCGCCGTCACAGCCGCGGCGGCCGCGTGATTTCGCCCCTCTTGAACGGGACATAGGGTGGACAGCCCCCACCCCTTACTTTCAAGTCTAGTCGCCGGGTGTGACATTTCGATTCTCATCAATATCTATTCTGCGGGCCGGCCGTACCCGCCGCCGCCGGGAGTCTCCAGAACGAACACGTCGTCTTCGCCCACGTCGACGGAGTCGCGGCCGCCGACGGGAACGATCTCGCCGTCGACGCGCTCGACCCACTGCCCTCCCAGCGCCCCGGGCTCGCCGCCGGCCATGCCGTACGGCGGAACGACCCGGTGTCCGCTGAGCAGGTTCACAGTCATCGGCACGAGGAACCGCAGCCGCCGCACCCCGCCGTCGCCGCCGCGCCAAGCGCCGTCGCCGCCGCTGCCGCGCCGGATCGCGTACGACTCAAGCCGCACCGGAAAGCGCCACTCCAGCACCTCGGGGTCGGTGAGCCGCGAGTTGGTCATGTGCGTCTGGACGACGTCGACGCCCGCGAATCCGTCCCCGGCCCCCGAACCGCAGGCGACGGTCTCGTAGTACTGGCATTCGGAGTTGCCGAAGGTCAGGTTGTTCATGGTCCCGCTGCCCTCGGCCTGCACGCCGAGCGCCTGATACAAAGCGCCCACAATCGACTGAGATGTCTCCACATTGCCCGCCACCACCGCGGCCGGATACCGCGGCGACAGCATGCTGTCTTCGGGAATGGTGATCTTCAACGGCTCCAGACAGCCGGCGTTGAGGGGAATCTCGTCGTCGACGAGCGTGCGGAACACGTAAAGCACCGCCGCCTTCGCCACGGCCGACGGCGCGTTGGAGTTGCCGGGACGCTGCGTCGAGGTGCCGGTGAAGTCGACGTGGGCGGTGCGCGAGTCGGCGTCCACGCTGATCTTGACGGCGATGATCGAACCGTCGTCCAGCTCGTAGCGAGTCGATCCGTCGCGCAGCTTGGTGATCACGCTCCGGACGGCCTGGGCGGCGTTGTCGCGAACGTGTCCCATATAGGCGTGCACCACGTCGAGTCCGAAATGGCCAACCAGCCCTCGCAGCTCGGAGACTCCTCGTTCGTTGGCGGCGATCTGGGCCCGCAGGTCGGCGAGGTTGTTGACCGGATTGCGGGACGGATAGTTCGCCGACGTCAGCAGCTGCGTCATCTCGGTCTCGCACAGCCTGCCGTAGCGAGCCAGCAGCTGGTTGGAGATCAGCACGCCCTCCTCGTCGATGCGAGAGCTGAAGGCGGGCATGGAGCCGGGAGTTACCCCGCCGATCTCGGCGTGATGACCCCTGGAAGCCACATAGAACAGAATCTCGCGACCGGCCGCGTCGAAGACGGGCGTGACCACCGTGATGTCGGGCAGGTGCGTGCCGCCGGCGTACGGATTGTTGAGCACATAGGAGTCGCCGGCGCGCATGTCGTCCCCGCTGTCGGCGATCACCGTCTTGATGGACTCCCCCATGGAGCCCAGGTGCACCGGCATGTGGGGCGCGTTGGAGATCAAGTTCCCGCGCGGATCGAACACCGCGCAGGAGAAGTCGAGCCGCTCCTTGATGTTGACCGAGTTCGCGGTGGCCTGAAGCCGGTAGCCCATCTGCTCGGCCACCGACATGAACAGATTGTTGAACAGCTCGAGCATTACCGGGTCGACCCGCTCGTCGGCCGACGTCCGCCCGCTCGTACCGTCCACATGGTGCAGCAACAGATGGTTGCGCGAGTTCACGCGGGCCCGCCATCCCGGGTCGACGACGGTCGTCGCGCCGGACTCGGCGACGACCGCCGGACCGGCGACCGTCTGGCCCGCACGCAGATCCTCGCGGCGGTAAAGCGGCACCTCGGTCCACTCTCCACAGAACATCCGCACGTGATCGGCCGGCCGCGGCGGCTCGTCGGTCTCGGGCAGCTCGCGTTCGTCGACCGACTCGCCGGCCGACGTCACCTCCACCGCGACCGCCGCTGCCACGACGTCGCGCTCGGGCATGAGGAAGGAGAAATGCCGCCGGTAGCTGTCCTCGAACTCGTCGATCATGTCCGGAATCGACGCAAGCCGCACCGGAAGGGCGGTGTCGGTTCCGGCGTACTTCAGGTGAACTCGCGCGTCGGCCACAAGGGAGTCGGCCGCCAAGTCCTGCGCTGTCAGCTCGGCGGAGGCCTCGGCGGTCAGCTCCTTGGCGGCGTCGGCGATCTCGACGAGCGTGTCGGGGTCGAGCTTGCGCTCCACCGAGACTTCCCGCGTGGCGGCGACGTCGGCCAGGCCGATGCCGTACGCCGACAGCACCCCCGCCAGCGGATGCGCCAGCACCCGGCTCATGCCAAGCGCCTCGGCCACCGCGCACGCGTGCTGCCCGCCGGCGCCGCCGAAGGTGGAAAGGGCGTACTCGGTGACGTCGTGGCCGCGCTGCACCGAAATGCGCTTGATCGCCTCGGCCATGTTGGACACCGCGATGCGCAGGTATCCCGCCGCCACCTCCTCCGGGGTGCGTCCGTCGGCGATGCGTCGCGTCAACCGCGCGAATTCGCGCCGCACCGCCTCGGCGTCCAGCGGCTCGTCCCCGTCAGGTCCGAACACTCGGGGGAAGTAGTCGGGCTGGATGCGACCGAGCAACACATTGGCGTCGGTGACGGTCAGCGGACCGCCGCGACGGTAGGCGGCCGGGCCGGGGTCGGCGCCGGCCGAGTCGGGGCCCACCCGGTAACGCGAGCCGTCGAAATGCAGGATCGAGCCGCCGCCCGCGGCCACGGTGTGGATGCTCATCATGGGCGCGCGCAGCCGGACCCCGGCGACCTGCGTGTCGAACTGCCGCTCGAACTCGCCGTCGAAGCGGGAGACGTCGGTGGAGGTGCCGCCCATGTCGAAGCCGATCACCTGGTCGACGCCGGCGGCTTGAGCGGTGCGCGCCATCCCCACGATCCCGCCGGCCGGGCCGGACATGATCGCGTCCTTGCCGCGGAACATGTCCGCCTGCGTCAGCCCGCCCGAGGAGCGCATGAACTGCAGGCGCACCCCGGGAAGCTGCGCGGCGATCGAGTCGACGTAGCGGCGCAGGATCGGGGACAGGTAGGCGTCGGCGACGGTGGTGTCGGTGCGAGACACCAGCTTGATCAGCGGGCTGACCTCATAGGACAGCGAAACCTGCGTGAATCCGGCCTCCACGGCGATCTCGCCGATACGCCGTTCATGCGCGGGTTGACGGAAGGCGTGCATCAAGCTCACGGCGACGCTGCGATAACCGTCTGAAAAGGCCTGTTCCAGCCGCTGGGCCACGGCGGCCTCGTCCAGTGGTCGCACCACCTCACCGGAGGCGTCCAGGCGCTCGTCGGCCTCGATCACGTGAGAGTGCAGCAGCTCGGGCAGCACGATGCGGCGGGTGAACAGGTGAGGGCGGTTCTGGTAGGCGATGCGGGGCGCGTCGGCGAATCCGGCGGTGGTCACGAGAACCGTCGGTTCGCCCTTGCGCTCGAGCAGCGCGTTCGTGGCCACCGTGGTGCCCATCTTCACCACGGCGATCTTCTCCGTCGGTATCGGCTCGTCCGCGGCGACGCCGAGGATGTGGCGGATCCCGGCGATGGCCGCGTCGTCGTAGCGGTCCGGGTCGTGCGACAACAACTTGTGCGTCGTCAGGTTCCCGGCGCCGTCGCCGGCGACGACGTCGGTGAACGTGCCGCCCCTGTCGATCCAAAACTGCCAGCGTTCTGCCATGACGACATTGTCGTCGTTGGCCGACGGCGGCGTCCTGCGCGTCCGCCGGCAGCGTGTCGCCGCCGGTGCGAGCACAGCCGGACGCGCGCGACGACGGTAGTCTTGACATACCTCACAGCGCGATCCAACGTCGGCAGTGAAAGGAGACAGAGGTGGGACTCGGCGGCAGCATCTTCTTTCTCGTCCTCGGTGCGATTCTGGCGTTCGCGGTGCGCGCCGAACCCACGTGGATCGACCTGTACACCACCGGATGGATTTTCATGATCGCCGGTGCGGTCGGCATGGCGGTCACGAGCTGGTATGTGCGGCATAAAAAGCGGGTTCACAAAGAAGTGCACGACACTTATCAGGCCAGTCGGATGGCGCGCCGCGAAGCGATCAAGCGTTCCGACGCCGCTGCTCGCCCCAAAAACACCGCCCAAGGCGACGCCACGAAGTCGGGACCGACGATCGAATAGTCAATTGGTCGAACAATCGTCGAAGATTCGCGCGATTGCTTTCCCGGAACGTGCCGCAGAACGTTTACGTCCACTTGTGCGACAAAGAGGAGCCGCGCCGCGCGCGCAATCGTGCTGGGTTCCGAGACGTGCCTCGGTCGTTCGTATGATTCCGAAAATTCTGCCTTCCCAGGCTTCCGGCTTCCGAGAGTCTCGGCTACACTTTTCAGCACACCATGGTGGCGGCTCCGGCTCTCCTCCCGTGGAGCCCGAGCCCCGACTCCGGTTCTTTTTCCGTGATGAACCCGAGTCCACCCGCCCCGGCCGTTCCCCCGTGCCGCCGGGGCGGGCCTATTTTTTTTGAGGGCCGTCTGCCGACGCCGATCGCCGTGGAGCCGAAGACAAAGGCGTTTTCGCTGCTAGGTTTGGCTGCCTCCGCGGCGGTGTTCGCGAATCGTCGGCTTTCGCATTTTTCGCCGCACTTCTTTGTGGTTCTAATTGGTCCGTTTGGATTTGGTTACGGCACGAACGGACAAAATCGCACAAAGTTATCCACAGTTCGGATGTTATCCACAGGCTCCAATCCTGAAACTGGCGCGACGACTCGTCGAATGCGCAGGCTGTGGGCATGAAAACCAGCGTCGAGACCACACCCGACATCACACTCGAATCGCCCGCCGAACTGCTGTCGGCCGTTCCCTACCTGGTGGGGTATGTCCCCGCCGAGAGCATGGTCGTCATCGGCCTGACCGACAAACAGATCGGATTGACCGCTTGCACGCCGCTTCCGAGCGCCGACGAACCGCCGGGACGAATCGGCGTCACCGCGCAGGTGTTGCGCCGCAACGACGTTCAGGCCGCCGTCATCGTCGGCTACGGGCCGCGCGAGCGGGTCGCCAGAAGCGTCGACTACATGCGCGGCGTGCTCGACGAGGCGGGAGTCGATCTCGTCGAGGCGATGCGGGTCGCCGGCGGGCGGTACTGGTCGTTTACGTGTCCGGGGGCGAACTGCTGCCCGGCGGAGGGTCTGCCGCTGCATCCGGAGCGCGCCACCGCCGTCGACGCGGCCTTCGCCGTCGGCGGCGCCCAGGCGCTGCCGAGCCGGGACGCGATGCTCGACCGGCTGTCGCCCGTGGCCGGCGCCGCCCGCGCCGCCGCGATCAAGGCGATCCGGCGGGCCGAAAAGGAGCAAGGC
>JBOGDN010000174.1:0-5330 GCA_050742995.1 Stackebrandtia sp.
TCGCGGCCCTGGCCGACGTCTCGGTCGCGACGGTGTCGTACGTGCTCAACGGACGCAGCGATCGCCGAGTCGGCGAGGCGACCCGGCAGCGGGTTCTCGAGGCCGCCGCCCAGCTCAGCTACGCCCCCAACCACGCCGCCCGCAGCCTGAAACAGCGCCGGACCGAACGGATCTGCCTTGTGGTGGGCTCCATCGGCGTGCCGATCTACGACAAGCTGACCGAAGACCTGCACGCGGTCGCCGACGAGACCGGATACGGCGTGTTGACGATGGTCGTCAACTCCGGCGACCGGGCGCGCAAGGCCATCGACTCGCTGCACCAGGGCATCGCCGACGCCGCACTCATCGCCACCACCCCTCAGCTCTTCGCCGAGCTGTCGCTGGACACCCTGGCCCGCAGCGGCTTCCCGCTGATGGTGGTGGGGAATCACTGCGAACCCGACGGCTTCGACGTCATGCGGGCGCCCGAGACCGCCGCCTGCGCGCAGGCCCTCGACCATCTGGTCGCCGGCGGCAAACGGCGCATCGCGTTCATCGGCCACCGCGGCGACTTCGAAAGCGGCGCGCGCAGCGAACGCCTCGACTCCTACCGCTCGGCCGTGCGACGCCACGGCCTGCCCGGCGACCCCGATCTCGCCGTCGACGGCGCCGACGGCCGGGTCTCCGGCTACAGGGCCGCCGAACGACTGCTCAAACTGCCGCAGCCGCCCGACGCCGTCTTCGTCGCCTCCGACCGAGCGGCCATCAGCGCCATCTGGGCGGCCCGCGACGCCGGACTGCGCGTGCCGCAGGACGTGGCCGTGGTCGGCGCCGGAAACATCCCCGAAGGCCAGATCAGCAACCCGCCGCTGACGACCGTCGGACTCAACAGTCCGGACTACACGCCCGCGGCGCGGCTGCTTTTCGAGCGACTGCGATCTCAAGATTCGCCGCCCGGCCGCACCCTCACCGCCCCCTGGACATTCATTCGCCGCGGCTCAGCCTGACGGCCGCACGCACCGCAAAGGACAAGCCCATGACATTTTCGCTTCCCTCCACACCGCTGTCACGTCGTTCCCTCATGCGTCTTGCCGGCCTTGCCGGACTCGGCGGCGCCGCCGGTTCGCTGGCCGCATGCGCCGGCGCCCCCGGTTCCGACGCCGACGACAACGCCTTCACCGTCTACTGGAACGCCGGGCACGCCTACCAGGCCTACGACAAGGTCATCGAGGAATTCGAGAAGGAGCACGGCGTCACCGTCAACCTGCAGAAGTTCCAGTGGCCGGACCTGCGCACCCGGCTGCTTTCGGATTTCCAGTCCGGCAGCGTTCCCGACCTGGTGGAGTCCTCCGGCGGCTGGGTGCGGGAGTTCGCCGTCAGCAAAGACGCGCTTTCCCTGCAGTCGCGCGTCGACGCCGACGGCGCCGAGATGGGCTTCCCCGACGACTGGCAGCCGCAGTCCCTCGAGCTCAACACCTTTGAGGACGAAACCTACGGAATCCAGCTGCACCTGACCTGCACGCTGCTTTTCTACAACAAGACGATGCTTGCCGACGCGAACGTCGACGTGCCGACCACATGGGACGAGCTGCTCGACGCGGCCAAGAAGCTCACCTCGGGCGACGTCCACGGCATCGCCCTCAACCAGGACCACAGCTACAGCTGGCCGTGGATGCTGCAAAACGGCGTCGCCTACTACGACGCCGAAACCAAGGACTTCCTCACCCCTCACGACGCCGCCCTCGAGGCGCTGCAGTTCCAGCAGGATCTGGTGCACAAGCACAAGGTGTCGCCGACGCCGACCCCGGGAACCGACTACTCCGGACCACAAAAGCTGCTGTCGGCCAACCGCGCGGCCATGATCCTGACCGGGCCGTGGGACCTGGCGCCCATCGCCGAATCCAGCCCCGATCTCGACGTCGGCATCGCACCGGTGCTGCGGGGCAAGGAGCAGGCCACCCTCCAAGCCGGCGCCGGAATGTTCATTCCCGCCAAGGCCAAGGACCCGGACATGTCCTGGGACTTCGTCAAACGCATCACCGCGCTCGAGGTCGAACTGGCCGCCACCGAAGAGGCCGACATGCTGATGCCGCGACTGTCGTGGGCCGAAGAGCCCGAGGTGCAGGACAACGAGCTGTTCAAACCCTTCGCCGACTCCTTCGAATACGCCGTCGCCCACGAGGCCGACTTGGCGCTGACCGGCAAGAGCGGCGACGTCGGCGAACTGTACAAAACCCTGTACCAGGGCGTGGTCATCAACGCGGATCCGCCGGAGGAGGCGTTGCAGACCTTCCTGGACGCCGCCGGCAAACTGGTGAAGGACTGAAAGCACGCCCATGCGTTCCTTCCGCCGCCGCCAAACGCTCACCGCGTTCGCCTTCCTCACCCCGGCCTTCGTGTTCTTCGGGCTGATGTTCTACCTGCCGATCGGCAACGTGCTCGCCAACTCCTTCAACACCGGGCCGCAGGCCGACGTCTACACCGGACTCGGCAACTACACGCGGGCCTTCGCCGACCCGGCCGTGCTCAACGCGTTCACGGTGACGCTGCTGTTCGCCGTCGGCACCACCGCCGGCGCGATCGTGCTGGGTCTTGGACTTGCGGTGCTCGTCGATTTGAGGCTGCCCGGACGCGTCGGCATCCGTGCGGCGCTGCTTGTGCCGTACTTGACGTCCATCGCGATCGTGGGTCTGCTGTGGCGCAACATCCTGGACCCGGATCTGGGCATCCTCAACCGAATGCTCGACGGGCTCGGCCTGCCCACACAGCAGTGGCTCAACACGCATCCGCTGGCCACGATCGTCGCGGTGACCCTGTGGCACAACGTCGGCTACACCATGGTGCTGTTCCTGGCGGGCCTGCAGGGCATCCCGCACGAATTCCACGAGGCGGCGCACATCGACGGCGCCGGCGCCTGGCAGCGGTTCTGGAGAATCACGCTGCCGCTGCTGACCCCCACGACGCTTTTCGTGTCGGTGATGGCGGTCATCAGCGGCCTGCAGGCCTTCGGCCAGGCGTACATCATCACCGGCGGCGGGCCTGCCAACCAGACCGACCTGTACATCTTCCACGTCTTCAACGTCGCCTTCGACGCTCGCGACTTCGGCTACGCCAACGCGCTGTCCTTCCTGTTGCTGCTGGTGATCATCGCCGTCACCGTCGTGCAACTGCGGGCCGGACGCCGCGGCGAGATTCAGTACTGAAGGGACTCACCGTGACTCGACGCCTGTCCCCCGCGACCCGAATCGTCGCCTACGTCCTGCTTGGCACGGCCTGTCTGCTGACGGTCCTGCCGCTTGCGTACATGGTTTCGCTCTCGCTGCAGACCGAGGCCGAGACCCTGGCGGCCGAACCGGTGCTGTGGCCGCAAAACCTCCAGTTCGGCAACTACCTGAAACTGTTCGAGCTGGCGCCGTTCGGCAACTTCATTCTCAACAGCCTGGTGGTGGCAGGATCGATCACCCTGGCGCACCTGGTGTTCGACCCCCTGGTGGGGTACGCGTTCGCGAAGTTCCGCTTCCCGTTCCGCAACACGCTTTTCCTGGCCCTGCTCGCCACGCTCATGGTGCCGTTCTTCATCCGCATGGTGCCGCTGTTCGTCATCATGTCGAACCTGGGGTGGATCAACAGCTACCAGGCGCTGATAGCCCCGTTCCTGATGGACGCGTTCGGGATATTCCTGATGCGACAGTTCATTCAGCCCATCCCCGACGACCTGATCGACGCCGCGCGCATCGACGGCGCGTCCGAACTGCGAATCTACTGGCGGGTGATTCTGCCTCAGGTGAAGCCGGCGCTCGCGGTGCTCGGCCTGTTCACGTTCATATTCCAGTGGAACGAGTTCCTGTGGCCGCTGGTGGCCACCAGCACCGAGGAGATGCGCACCATCCCGGTGGGACTGACGCTGTTCAATCAGGAGCACTTCACCCTGTGGCACCTCACCGCCGCCGGCTCGATCATCCTGTTCATACCCACCGCGCTGCTTTTCCTGTTCACCCAACGCTATTTCGTCAAAGGCATCACACTCACCGGCTTGAAATGACATGCGAAAGGAAGCGACGTGAATCGATCCCGACGGCGCCCCAACGTCATCGTGGTGCTCACCGACCAGCAGCGCTGGGACACCACCGGCGCGGGCGGCAACCCGCTGGGTTTGACGCCGCACTTCGATCGCATGGCGCACACCGGAACCCACGCCGAACAGGCGTTCAGCCCGCAGCCGGTGTGCGCTCCGGCGCGCGCCGCCCTGCAAACCGGCCGCTACCCCACCCGGACCGAGTGTTTCCGCAACGGCGTCGCGTTGCCGGACGACGCTCGCACCCTGGCGCATCGCTTCGGGGACAGCGGATACGCCACCGGCTACATCGGCAAGTGGCATCTGGCCGACGACGAGCCCGTGCCGCCCGGGCAGCGCGGCGGCTACGGATCCTGGCTGGGCGCCAACCTGCTCGAGTTCACCTCCGACGCGTATCGCACCGTGATGTTCGACGACGACGGCGACGCCGTGCTGCTGCCGGGATACCGCTCCGACGCCTGTTTCGACGCGGCGATCCGCTTCGTCGCCGACCATCATGACGAGCCTTTCTACCTTTTCTTGTCGCTTATGGAGCCACATCACCAAAACGAGGTGGACTCCTATCCGGCCCCGGAGGGTTACGCCGAGCAGTATCACGGCAGCTGGATGCCGCCCGACCTGGCGACCCTGTCGGCGCACGGCGGCACGGCGCACCGACACATGGGCGGCTACCTAGGCCAGATCGCCCGCGTGGACGAAGGACTGGGGCGGCTGCGCGACGCCCTGCGCAGCCTCGGCCTGCTCGACGACACCGTTGTGGCCTTCACCTCGGATCACGGCTGTCATTTCCGGACCCGCAACGACGAGTACAAACGGTCCTGCCACGACGGTTCTATCCGCGTGCCGCTTGCGCTTTCGGGGCCGGGCTTCGACTCCGGCGGCGTGCTGAACCGTCCCGTCAGCACCATCGACCTGCCGCCGACGCTGCTGGACGCCGCCGGAATCGCCGTGCCCGAAGAAATGCAGGGGCACTCGTTCCTGCCGCTGCTGCGAGATCCCGACGCCGACTTCCCCGACGAGGTCTTCGTTCAGGTCAGCGAGTCCGCGTGCGGTCGGGCGATTCGCACGTCGCGGTGGATGTACTACGTCGCCGATCCAGACGCCGACCCGTGGAAGACTTCGGCAAGCGACCGCTACATAGAGTCCGAACTGTACGACCTCGATCACGATCCATACCAGATGGACAATCTCGCCGGTCTTCCGTCGCACCGCGCCGTGGCCGACGAGCTGCGACAGCGGCTGCTGGCGCGGCTGGCCGACGCGGAGGAGGCGACGC
>JBOGDN010000175.1:0-1605 GCA_050742995.1 Stackebrandtia sp.
CCGTGGTGCAGCCCGGCGGGTCGATCCGCGACGAGGAGGTCGTCGAGGCGGCCAAGGAAGCCGGAATGACGATGTACTTCACCGGGACGCGTCACTTTTTCCACTGAGTGCCGAAAAAGCGTCAGAATCGGAAGACATTGATCAGCTTCTCTGTAAATGGGAAAGAAAGAAAATGGTGGCGGAATTGTAAATAATCCGTCGACAATTATGGACAACTTCCTTGTCGTGCTGCCTAGCATCGGCTGAGCTGCTCGCGACGAGCGGCGATCGCTTCACACAGCTTCGGTTTCGTCCGTTGCGTGAAGCATCCGAAAAGGAGTTGATCCATGAATCCAAGTGGACTCCAGTTCCTCCCGCCGCCGCCGGGCGCGGTCAGCGCCAACGGCGAATACGAAGCGACCCAGGTTCCCGGCGCCGACTACGGCCGGACGCGAGCGGTCAACGCCGACGGAAGCACCGTCGTCGGCTGCCTCCAAGAACCCAGCACCTTGGCCGTCGCCGCGGTCAGCTGGCGTCGCGCATAACCATTCTCCACCCCACTCCCCCCAAAGGAGCACCCTGAATGAACGCACCCCGATTCACCAGACGCCGCACTGTGATCGTCGGCGCGGTCGCCGCCGTAGCGGCCGCGGCCTCGCTGCCGATGGCGTCGGCGTTCGCCGACGACGACGCGTCGTCCGCCGCGCCGTCCGACTACAAGCTCACCGAGCTGCCCACCCCCGACGAATTCGCCGGCAGCAATGTCTACGACGTCGACCCCACCGGGACCTACATCGTCGGATCCGGATACAACGGCAACTTTGACAAGCCGCTGTTCTGGCACGACGGCGAAGTGGAGCAGGTCGACGTTCCCGGCGTCGCCGGCCGGCTCACCGGGGTCAACTCCTCTGGCCTCGCGGTCGGTTCCTACCAGGAGGAAGACGGAGTCGCGCACGCCTTCGTCTACGAAGACGGCGAGGTCACCGAGCTGGAGGGTCCGGAGTCCATCGCGGCCACCGGCGTCAACGAGCACGGCGACATCACGGGAGAATCGGCCGACGCGGAGGAGTCGCCCGCCCTGGTGTGGCGCGGCCGCGACGCCGAACCCGAACGACTCGACCTTCCCGACGGCTGGAACCAGGCCTTTACGGCGGGAATCAACGACGACGGCGCCGTCGCCGGGTACTACACCGGCGGCGAGCAGGGGCTCGGCTACCCGCTCATGTGGGACGCCGACAACGCTCTCGTCGAGCTCGAGATTCCGGCCGACGTCGATCCCGAGGCCACCATTCGGGTGGACGCGATCAACGGCGACTGGATCGTCGGCCACATCGCCGAGACCACCAAGGACGGCGGCACGCTGCGGTGGCGGGTCAGCGACGGCGGGCCCGGAGAGCGGCTCAGCGCCGAGTCGGTGTGGGAGGACGTCAGCCTGGACGGCTGGGCGGTCGGACGCAGCGATGAGGACGTCCCCGTCGTGCTCGCCGACGGCGAGCTGGTCAAGCTGCCGACGTTGGTCGACGAGACCGACGTTCTCAACTACGCCACCGCCGTGAGCGACGACGGGCTCGTCGTCGGCGGAAGCGTGCTGAACAAGGACGACGAGGGCCGGGCCGTGGTCTGGAC
>JBOGDN010000176.1:0-2580 GCA_050742995.1 Stackebrandtia sp.
ACCGGGGAGCTGAACTGCGACGTCTCGTCGATCGTGAAGCAAGTCTGGATTCTGGGATCGTTGTGCACCAACGGCATCACGTCGTAGAACAGCCGCGCCGTGGACTGCAGAGTACGACCTGCGAAAAGAACGGTTCTGACGGTGTCCACCGTCGCCCAGCGGTCTGCTCGCTGCTCGCTGCTCGCTGCTCGCTGCTCGCTTGTCCATCATACACCAGATCGACCTTTATAGAGTGTCTAACCTGGATAAATTCTGGTGCAGCGCCTGGTTCAGTTCGCCCCACGATCCTGAGCGCTGCTTGGCCTCCAGCACGCCGGTCACGGTGTTGGTCCAGAACATCAGGTTGTCCACGCCCGAAAGCGACCGCGCCTTGACCACGCGTCCGTCGGGCAGCGTCACCTTCGAACCGGCGGTGACGTAACACCCCGCCGCGACCACGCAGTCGTCGCCGAGCGAGATGCCGATTCCGGCGTTGGCGCCGAGCAGGCAGCGCTCGCCGATGGACACGACCTCTTTCCCGCCGCCGGACAGCGTGCCCATGACCGAGGCGCCGCCGCCGATGTCGCTGCCTTCGCCGACGACGACCCCGGCGGTGATACGACCCTCGACCATGGAGTTTCCGAGCGTGCCCGCGTTGAAGTTGACGAATCCCTCGTGCATGACCGTTGTGCCTTCGGCGAGGTGGGCGCCCAGCCGCACTCGCGAAGCGTCCGCGATGCGCACCCCGCTCGGCACCACGTAATCGGTCATGCGGGGGAACTTGTCCACCGAGTCCACGCGCAGCCGGCGTCCCTGTTTGCGGGCGGCGGCGCGCACCTGTTCGATCCGGTCGGCGGGCACCGGCCCCAGGTCCGTCCAGGCGTTGTTCGTCAGCTTCCCGAAGATCCCCTCCATATTCGCCTGGTGCGGGCGGACACGGCGGCCCGACAGCAGGTGCAGCCGCAGGTAGGCGTCGACGGCGTCGGCGGGAGCTTCGTGCAGCGCCACGTCTTCGAGGAAGATCGGACGCACCGTGACCTGCCGCAGTTCGTCGACGGTCGGCGGATCGGTCGCGAGTTCCTTGGCGTCGTCCGGAGCCGATCCGAGGCCGAAACGGAGGAAATAGACGTCAAGGACGAGGTCGTCGTCGCCGTAAGTCCCGAGGCCGACGCCCCAGGCACGGTCACGCAGGTAGCCGCTCATGTCATTACCGTAAATGAGCGACTATCGTGGCTGATCGTGGTGTCTTTTTCTGAGGAACAGCTCTCCGACCCCGTCGCGCTGACTCGCGCTTTGGTCGACGTGGAATCCGTCTCCGGCAACGAGAAGGAGATCACCGACGCGATCGAGGAATCGCTGAGCGGACGGGAGCATCTGCGCGTCTTTCGCACCGGCGACGTGGTGTGCGCGCGCACCGAGCTTTCTCGCGACGACCGGGTCGTCCTGGCCGGGCACACCGACACCGTCCCGCTGCACGACAACTTTCCCTCGCGTACCGAAGGCGACCTCATGTACGGCTGCGGCACGGCCGACATGAAGTCCGGCGCCGCGATCGCGCTGCACCTGGCGGCGACGCTGACCGAGCCGGTGCACGACCTCAGCTTCGTCTTCTACGACTGCGAAGAGGTCGAAAGCGAGCGCAACGGCCTCGGCAAGCTCGCCCGCACCAACCCCGAATGGCTTGCCGCCGACTTCGCCTTCCTGCTCGAGCCGACCTTCGGTGAGGTCGAGGCCGGCTGCCAGGGGACGGTGCGCGCTGAAGTCTCCGCCCGCGGCAAGCGATCGCATTCGGCGCGCAGCTGGCTGGGCGACAACGCGATCCACAAGATCGTCGACGTCCTCGCCCGCCTCAACGCGTACGAGGCGCGCACCGTCGACATCGACGGATGCACCTACCGGGAAGGGCTTAACGCGGTCCGCATCAGAGGCGGCGTCGCCGGCAACGTGATCCCCGACGAGTGCGTCGTCGAGGTCAACTACCGCTTCGCCCCCGACCGCGGCGCCGACCAGGCGCACCAGCACGTCGCCGACGTCTTCGCCGGATTCGACGTGACGATCGTCGACAGCGCGCCGGCCGCGCTCCCCGGACTTTCGGAGCCGCCCGCCCGCGCGTTCCTGGAGGCGGTCGGCCGTCCGCCCACGGCCAAACTCGGCTGGACCGACGTCGCGCGGTTCTCGGTGCTCGGCATCCCGGCGGTCAATTTCGGCCCCGGCGACCCGAACCTGGCACACACTAAGAACGAGCACGTCTCGTGCGCGCGCATCGTCGAATGCGCCGACGTGCTCCGCGACTACCTCACAGGAGTTCAAGCATGACCGAACGGCCGCGAATCACCGCCGAGGCTCACCTGCTGGACTCGATCCACCGACACGAGTGGAAACAGCGCGACGCGTGGCGCGCGCTGCGCATCCTGTCGGAGTTCGTCGACGGATTCGACACCCTTGCGGACCTGGAGCCGGCGGTCTCGGTGTTCGGCTCGGCGCGCACCGCACCCGGCAGCGACGAGTACGTCTTGGCCGAGCGCGTCGGCGCCGCGCTGGCCAAGGCCAACCTCGGCGTCATAACCGGCGGCGGCCCCGGCGTGATGGAGGCGGCCAACC
>JBOGDN010000177.1:0-5184 GCA_050742995.1 Stackebrandtia sp.
TGGCGGCTGGGGCTTGGCGTGTGGGCGATCCCCGCGGCGCTGGCGCTGCTGCCGTGGCTGTTTCCCGGTCGAGCCGCGGCGACGCCTGCGCGACGCGACGCGGTCGCCGCCCGCGCCGAGCCGACGAGGGGACTGACCCGCAGCGGCCTGGCGTGGTCCATGCTCGTCGCCTTCGGCGCACAGGCCATGATCTCCTACATCATGTTCGGCTGGCTGCCGGAGATACTGCGCACCGGCGGACACGGCCCGGCCGAGGCCGGGTTCATGCTGGCGGTGTTCACCGCCGTGGGCATACCGCTGTCGCTGGCCGTGCCGACGATCGCGGCAAAGCTGCGCGACCAGCGGGGTCTGCTCGCGGCGACGGCAAGCGGCTACGCCGTCGGGTTTCCGCTGCTGTGGCGTGGCGACTCGCCGGCGGCGACGTGGGCCGGCGTGCTGCTCGTCGCCGTGGGCATGGGCGCGTTCCCGCTGCTGCTGACGTTGTTCGGGCTGCGGACGAAGACGCCCGAAGGCGCCGCGAGCCTTGCGGGATTCTCCCAAAGCGGCGGCTACCTCGTCGCCGGCCTCGGGCCGCTGCTCGTGGGCGTCATGTACGAGGCCGCCGGCTCCTGGACTCCGACGTTCGCGCTGCTCGCGGCGGCGACGGCGGCGCACCTGGTCGCGGGGTGGCGCGCCGCCAAGCCGCGACTGCTCGAAGAGGAGCTGGCCGTGCGGCGCTGACGGCTCAGCCGAGGTGCTTGGCCATCACGATCGCGTCGACGTACTCGCCGTCGATGCGGTACTGGTCGCGCAGGCGGCCTTCGACTTCGAAGCCGGCCCGCTCGTAGACCCGCACGGCGCCGGCGTTGGTGGAAAAGACGCCGAGCTGGATCTTGCGGGCGCCGCGAGAACGGCCGAGGCCCTCGGCGAAGGCCAGCATCGCCGCGGCCACTCCGCGACCGCGCGCCCGCGGCGCCACCGCGAGGCCCGGGACGTTCAGCACGTGCGCGCACTCGTCGACCTCGGCCAAGGGGGCGAGGCGGATGTATCCGACGACCTCGCCGTCCAGTTCGGCCACGAAGAGCACGTCGAGGCGGTTGCGGTCGTCGTCGATGAAGCTGGTGCGGTCGGGCTCGCGCAGCGACGGGAAGCCCTCCGCCGAGGTCCAGGAGGTTTTCTCCACGTCGACCAGGGCCGCGTCGTCTTCCGCGGCCGCCGGACGCACCTTCACCGAATCGCTCATTCGTGCGACGGTATCCGAACGCGGCGCGTCATGCGGCTCTAGCCGCCAGGTGCTCGAGCGCGAGGCGGTAGCCGTCGACGCCGCATCCGACGATCACGCCGTCGGCGTGGGCGGAGACGTGTGAGCGATGCCGGAACGGCTCGCGTTTGTAGACGTTGGAGATGTGCACTTCGATCAGCGGACCGGTCAGCTGGGCGCAGGCGTCGCCGATCGCGATCGAGGTGTGGGTCCAGGCCGCCGCGTTGAGGACCACCGCCGCCGAGGAGTCCGCGGCGGCGTGCAGCCACTCGAGCATCTCGGCTTCGGAGTTGGTCTGGCGCACCTCCACGTCCATGCCGAGTTTCGCGCCGGTCGTGCGGCACTGCTCGGCAAGGTCGGCGTGGGTGGTCCGCCCGTAGATCTCGGGTTCGCGAGCGCCGAGCCGGTTCAAATTGGGTCCGTTGAGGACGTAGACCTTCATGCCGCCGTCCTGGCGTAGGCGTCCCGCATCTGTGCGACTGTCACGTCCGACACGATAGTCGGCCGATGCGGCGCCTCGAGCAGGATGAACCGCATCGTGTCGCCGACCGCCTTCTTGTCGACGCGCATCGCGGCCAGCAGCTCCTCCCAGCGGTCGCCGCGGTAGGACGTGGGCAGCCCGAGAGCGTTCAGGACGGCGCGGGTGCGCGCGACGAGGTCGACTCGCCCGGTGATGCGCGCCAGTTCGGCGGCGTAGACCATGCCGACGGCGACGGCGTCGCCGTGCCGCCAGGAGTATTTCTCCACGTTCTCCACGGCGTGGGCGAAGGTGTGTCCGTAGTTGAGGAAGGCGCGGCGGCCGGATTCGCGCAGATCCGCCGAAACCACGTCGGCCTTGACCGCCACGGCGCGGCGGATCAGCTCGGCCAGCCGCGGCGAGGTCGGATCTTTGGCGGCCGCGGGGTCGGATTCGACGAGGCCGAGGATCTCGGGGTCGGCGATGAAGCCGCACTTGACCACTTCGGCCAGGCCCGCGGTCCGCTCGGCCTCGGGCAGCGAGTCCAACACGGCGAGGTCGCACAGCACCGCCCGGGGCGGGTGGAACGCGCCCACGAGATTCTTTCCGGCGGAGGTGTTGACGCCGGTCTTGCCCCCGACCGCGGCGTCGACCATGCCGAGCACGGAGGTGGGGACCTGGATCAGCGCCACGCCGCGCAGCCAGCAGGCGGCCACGAAGCCGGCCAGGTCGGTGACGGCGCCGCCGCCGACGCCGACGATCACGTCGGTGCGGGTGAATCCGGCGCGGCCGAGCCGCTCCCAGCACTCCTCGGCCACGGAGACGGTCTTGGCGGCCTCGGCGTCGGGGACGTCTATGAGGGTCACGGCCACGTCGTCGCCGACGAAGGCGGCGACGCGTTCGGCGTGCGCGCGCAGCGGCGGCGCGAACAGGATCGCCGCACGGGTCGCGCCGGCGAGGTGGTCGCTCAACGCGATCGTCGCGTCGCGTCCGATGACGACGTCATAGGGCGGTTCGCCGCCGACGGCGACCACGGCGGGCGCGCCGAGCCGGTGCGCCAGATCCTGGGCCACCTCTTGCGCGGTGAGGTCGTCGGTGGCCACGGTGAAGTCGGCGACCTCTTCGTAGAGGGGTCGCCGCCGGTCGAGCAGGACCTTCATGGTGGCGCGCGGGTTCACCGCAAGCAGCGGACGTCCGGCGCCGAGTCCGACGCGGGAGACCGCGGCCGTCAGCTCCACCGACAAGAACGCCACCGGGACTTTCGCCAGCAGCGCGCGGGTGTCGTCGGCGAGCACCGCTCCCCCGCCGAGGGCGAGCACGCCGTCGTGTTCGGCCAGCGCCGCGGCCACGGCTCGCCGCTCCATGGCGCGGAAGTGCTCCTCGCCGTGGTCGACGAAGATGTCGGGGATGGGCTTGCCGGCAGCGGCGGCGACGTCGGCGTCGACGTCGCGGAAGGCGACGCCGAGCAGGTCGGCCAGCAGCGCGCCGACGGTGGACTTGCCGCTGCCGGGAGGCCCGACCAGGACCAGTTTGGGACTCATGCGATCGGCAGATTCTCGGTGTAGGAGGCCAGGTTGCGGGCGACTTCGGCCACGGAGTCGCCGCCGAACTTCTCGCACGCGGCCTCGGCGAGCACGAAGGCCGTCATGGTTTCGGCGACGACGGCCGCCGCCGGGACGGCGCACACGTCGGAGCGCTGGTTGATGGCCTCGGCGGGCTCGCCGGTGGCTACGTCTACGGTGGACAGCGGGCGGGTCAGCGAGGAGATCGGCTTCATGGCGGCGCGCACGCGCAGCGGCTCGCCGGTGGTGATGCCGCCTTCGAGACCGCCGGCGCGGTCGGTGAGCCGCTTGACTCCCTCGGGAGTGGGCCGCATCTCGTCGTGGGCCTGCGAACCGCGCGAGCGCGCCTGGGTGAAGGCGTCGCCGATTTCGACTCCCTTGATGGCCTGAATCGACATCAGCGCCATGCTCAGCCGGGCGTCGAGTTTGCGGTCCCACTGCACGTGCGAGCCGAGTCCGGGCGGGACGCCGTAGGCCAGCACCTCCACAACGCCGCCGAGGGTGTCGGAGTCGCGCTTGGCCGCGTCCACCTCGGCGACCATGGCCGCCGAGGCCTCCGGATCCAGGCACCGCAGCGGGTCGGCGTCGACGGCGGCTCGGTCGTCGGGCGTGGGGACGAGGCCGGGCTTGGCTTCGACGGGTCCAAGCGAGACGACGTGGGAGACGATCTCCACGCCGAGCGCCTGCGACAGGAACGCCTTGGCGACGGTTCCGACGGCGACTCGGGCGGCGGTCTCGCGGGCCGAGGCGCGTTCCAGGATCGGCCGGGCGTCGGTATGGCCGTACTTCTGCATGCCGGCGAGGTCGGCGTGTCCGGGCCGGGGGCGCGTCAGCGGGGCGTTGCGGGCGAGGTCCTTCAGCTCGGCGGCGTCGACGGGGTCGGCGGCCATGACCTTGTCCCATTTCGGCCATTCGCTGTTGCCCACGCGTATGGCCACCGGCGAACCCAGAGTCTGCCCGTGCCGGACGCCGCCGAGAAACTCCACGACGTCCTGCTCGAACTTCATGCGCGCGCCGCGGCCGTAGCCGAGGCGGCGGCGAGCGAGTTCGGCGACGACGTCGGCGCTGGCGATGCGCACCCCGGCGGGAAGTCCGTCGAGAATGGCCACCAACGCCGGTCCGTGAGACTCTCCAGCAGTCATCCAGCGCAGCACGCCGCAAGTCTGTCACGGGCGCCCGCGTCGGCTCGAACAGGCGGCGGCGAGTGTCGCCCGCGTCGCGTCGGCGCCTTCCCCGTCGCGACACGCACGTGGGCTTGTTTTCGCGAAATCCCGAACATACGCGTTCGGCAACCTTATAATCGCGAAGCGTCACCATGTCCGCCGGCCAGCGGACGAGGCACCGCCGGGGGTTTGCATCGACAAATGCGTCCACACGGGATATGCGTTTCGCCCATCCGCATTCACTCCCGCGACACGCGCCGATTACTGAATGTAAGGAACTCCCGTTAGCGTTTGAGCCGCAACGGAATCCACAAGATTTCTTCCAAATAGGAGAATCACCTATGTCCAAGAAGACCATCCGTCTCGCGGGACTGACCCTCGCGACGATCGCGCTTGGCTTCGCCCCCCTCGCCGCGCAAGCCGACGAGGCCAAACCCCCGCAGGGATCGTTCGACCTCACCGTCGAAAAGGGCGGCGACGTCTTCGCCGAGGCCACTCTCAGCTGCTCTCCGAACGGCGGCACCCACTCCGACGCCAAGGCCGCATGCAAGCAGCTGAAGGCCGCGAACGGCCAGGTCGGCGACATTCCCGCCGAAGACGGCCCGTGCACGCTCGAATACGACCCGGTCGTCCTCGTCTCCGACGGAACGTGGAAAGGCGAGGACGTGACTTACTCCGAAGAGTTCTCCAACCTCTGCGTCGGCCTGCTCTCTACGGGCAGCGTCCTGTTCGACATCTGACCTCTCTCCCTTACCTCCGCTC
>JBOGDN010000178.1:0-3926 GCA_050742995.1 Stackebrandtia sp.
GGCGGGGCTGTGGCCGACTAGCTATCCGCAGTGACTCCAGCCGCTTTCCCAGGAGGCGCTGCCTACCGAGCCGCCCCATTTCACGCAGGTTTTCGGCGCCTGTTTCTTCACCGGTCCCGCGTAATAGGAGAACTTGCCCGAATCAGAGCCCTTTGTTCCACCTTGGGCCTGCAACGTGGCCGACGCGGAAGACGCGGTGCCGAGGCTGACGAGCTTCAGCGTCGCCACGCAGTTGTAGCCGTTGGACGAGTTGTACATCAAGTAAATCCGTCCGACGGTCTTTCCGCTGGACGTCAGGGCCTTGGAGTCGATCTGCTTGTAGCTGTTGCCGCAGATCTGCTCCGGGGTGTAGGGGTTGCCGCCGCAGTTGCGGCTGGTGTAGTTCTTCGATCCCCAGTAGTGCGCCTGGGATCCGTTGAAATAGGCCTTGACGTCGTCGCCGCCGGCGCGCTGTTCGTAGTGCAGGTGCGGGCCGGTCGAGCCGCCGGTGGTGCCGACTTCGCCGATCTTCGTGCCATATGAAACCGACGTGCCGACGCTGACCGACTGGCTGCTCAGGTGCGCGTAGCGGGTCTCCCAGCCGCCGCCGTGATCGATGTACACGTACCTGCCGTAGCTGTCGCCTCCAGTGTTGCCGACCCTGCTCACCTTGCCGGGCGCGCTGGCTACGACCGGGTCGCCGCTGTCGTTGGTCCGATTGAAGTCGACCGCGTTGGCCGGGCTGTGGTCGGTGCGAGTCTGCCCTGACCAGACCTGGTTACAGGGAAACGGCAGTTGGAACTTCGGCCGGGCCTGGACGTCGACGTCGGACGCCTCGGCCTCGCCGGTCGGTTCGGCCTGGACGACGACTGGCGCGGCCGCGAGCGCGACCGCGGCCAGGCCGGCGACCAACACGAGCCGCCATTTTCGGGATAGGTTGCGCGGCAAGACGCGCCACGCTCGCCGGGGGTTTTCTTCGGACATGGTTGTGCTCCTTTATGGGCTATTTCGGACGTCCGGGGCTTGCGGCCGCCCGAGCACGCCGACACGAGTGCCGCCGTACGGCACCACGGGTACGGACCGGTCGCATAAAATCGCCATAAGCGCCGGACACCTCCTCGCGGTGTTCGGCGTATTTAAATGCATCGAGTCAAATCCGCGGGTCGTCGCCGCGCTGGCGCACTTCCGATACGCTCGCCCAATGCGTCGCCTCCCCCTCGCCGCCGCGACGACGGTGCTGCTGCTGGCCGTCGCCGGGTGCGCCGCGGCCGCGGAACCGCACGCTTCCGACCCGTCCGAGGCAGCCGATTCCGACGCGAAACCGCTGGCGGGAAGGACGATCACCGTCGACCCCGGACACAACGGCGGCAATGCCGACCACCCGGAGATCGTCGACGAACCCGTCGACGCCGGCACCCACGAAAAGTCCTGCGACACCACCGGGACCGAGACCGACGACGGCTATGCGGAGCACGAGTTCAACTTCGACGTGGCCACGCGTCTGGCGGATCTGCTGCGCGACGCCGGGGCCGACGTCGTGCTTACCCGCGACAGCGACGACGGCGTGGGGCCTTGCTTTTCCGAGCGCGCCGAGATAGCCAACGAGGCCGGCTCCGACGCCGCGGTCAACATCCACGCCGACGGCGGTCCCGACGACGAAGGCGGATTCCACATCATCACGCCGCGCGAGATCGACGGGCTCACCGACGACGTGGCCGAAACCTCTCACGACCTGGCCGTCGACGTCCGCGACGCCTATCGCGACGGCGTCGAGGAGATCCCGCCGGCGGACTACATCGGCGACGACGGAATCAACGTGCGCGACGACATGGGCGGGCTGAACCTGTCCGAAGTCCCCAAGGTGCTGGCCGAGTGCGGAAACATGCGCAACGCCGACGACGCGGCTCTGCTGTCCGACCCCGACGTCCGCCAGCAGATCGCCGAGGCGCTCGCCGACGGCCTCACCCGCTTCCTCCTCGAGTAAGGCGGCCGGAGCCTCGTGGGTGCGGGTTCCCTACACCAGCGTCCACCATGTGAGCAACGACTGGCCGACGAGGCAGGCCGGCGGCAAACCCGTGCGAAACCATTGGCTGACGCGGGAAAGACCGGCCTTCCATGCGCGAGAAGAAAACATCGCCCAAGCCATGATCACGACGCCGGCGGCAAATCCGGTATTGAGCATCACAAGCACGACTCTGGCTCCTTGGCGGCTTCGCCGGCACAAGTTGTGAGGAGTCCACGGCCGGCGATATTAGCCTCGCCATACCAGGTCGCGGGACGTGCGCGGTGGTTTACTCAACTCATGGCAGACGAGCAGGCGAAACGTCCCGTCCCGCACGTCGCCGAGCCGCATCACGCGCCGCTGGCAGGCAAGCTGAACTGGCTGCGCGCCGGGGTGCTGGGCGCCAACGACGGGATCGTGTCCGTCGCCGGGCTCGTCGTCGGCGTCGCCGGGGCGACCGTCGATCGCACGACGATCTTGACCGCCGGAGTCGCGGGGCTGGCGGCCGGGGCGCTGTCGATGGCCGGCGGCGAGTACGCGTCGGTGAGCGCGCAGCGCGACACCGAGCGCGCGGCCGTCCGGCTGGAACAGTTCGAGCTGACCACCATGCCGGAGGCCGAAAGGCGCGAGCTGGCCGGCATCTACGAGCAGAAGGGACTCAGCCCGCGGCTGGCCGCCGAGGTCGCCGACGAACTGACGAAAAAGGACGCGCTGCGGGCGCACGCGCGCGACGAGTTGGGGGTCGATCCCGACGCGCCGACCAACCCCTTGCAAGCCGCGTTCGCGTCCTTCGCGGCGTTCACGGTCGGGGCGCTGCTTCCGCTGCTGGCGATCGTGCTGGCGTCGACGTCGACTCGGGTGGCGGTCTGCGGAATCGCGGTCGTCGCGGCCCTGGCCGTCACCGGATACGTCAGCGCGCGGCTCGGTCGCGCGCATCCGGCGCGGGCCGTGCTGCGCAACGTCGCCGTCGGCGTGACCACCATGGCCGTCACCTACGCCGTGGGCGTCGGCTTCGGCGCCGCAATGGGGTGACTCAGACGTTGTCGGGCCATCTCGCCGACATGAACGTGAAGGGCTCGTCGCCGAGCTCGACGAATCCGAACTTGCGGTACAGCTCGGCGGCGTCGTCGGTGGCCAGGACGACGCGGCGCAGCTTCCACTCTTTGACGTCGTCCATGATCCTGGCCATCAGGGCTTTGGAGAGCCCCATGCCGCGCACGCTCCTATCGACGTACACGTCGGACAGCCAGGCGAAGGTCGTGCGGTCGGTGACCAACCGGGCGAATCCGACCTGGCCGCCCTCTGGCGCATAGACGCCGTAGCAATGCGAGTCGGCGGCGGCGCGCTCCATGCGCTCCCTGGACCGACCGGCCGCCCAATAGGCGTCCGTGGACAGTCGATCGTGGATCCAGTCCAGGTCGAGGCGGCTCGGATCGGTCGAGACGACGTAGTCGGAGGCTGCTGACGGCATTCCCGCAGCCTAAAGCCGCGGCGAGCCGGAGTCAGCCGAATATGTCCGGCGTCACCGCCGCCCAGGCGTCACACCGCCATGCGCTGCGCGGCGCCGGCGAGGCCGCCGGAGAACCGGGGGTGGTCGCGGATCACCGGGGCTGCGGCGGCCAGGGCACGCCAGGCGGTGTCTTTGATCGCCTCGTCGGCGTCGACGCCCGCGACGTCCAGGTAGTCCAACATGGCCGCGGCCGCCAGCGCCCAGCCGGAGGCGACGGGGCCGTCGGTGGGGTCAGAGGGTCGGCTGACCAGCTCCTCGGCGTCGTCGGCGGTGTCGTGGAGCGCGCCGACTTCGTCGACGAAGTGCTCCAGGATCGTGTCCACAAGTTCTTTGGCGCGGCGCAGCCAGGCTTCGTCGCCGCCGTGTCGGAACATGGCGACGAACGCGCTGGACACCGCCGCGTAGTCCTCGAGGATCCCTTCGGCGACGCCCGCG
>JBOGDN010000179.1:0-3877 GCA_050742995.1 Stackebrandtia sp.
CCCCGTCCCCGACGAAACCCGCGCCGTGACGGGCCTTCGCGACGCCGGATACGCCGTGGCCGCCGGCGCACCCCACCGCCTGGTCAGCCCGCCGGGCATCCGAGTCAGCGTCTCCGGGATGGACGTCGCCGACGCCGACCGCGTCGCCGACGCCGTGGCCGCCGCGAGACTTGCGCCATATCCGCTTGCTTGAACCCCGCCCGCAATAGAGGCTCGACTCATACCTCCAGGAGCCCGTATGACAATCGCCCCCGTCAACGTCTCCCGCGTACAGCGGCGCACCGTCCGGATTCTGTGCGGCGCCCAGGTGCTCGGCGGAGTCGGCGTCGCCGTCGGCGTAGCCGTCGGCGCGCTGCTGCTCGAAGACCTCACCGGCGTGGCCACGCTGGCCGGCGTCGGACAAAGCGCCGCCGTCGTCGGCGGCGCTCTCCTGGCCATCCCCGTCGTGCGCGTCACCAATGTGCACGGACGTCGCGGCGGGCTCGCGCTGGCCTACCTTGCCGGAATCGCCGGCGCCGCGGGAATCGTCGCCGCCCTCTACCTGCGCTCGGCGCCGCTGGCCTTCGTCGGGATGTTCCTCGTCGGCGGAGGCACCGCCGCCAACCTGCAGGCCCGCTACGCCGCCGTGGACCTGGCCGCGCCGGAGCGCAGGGGACGGCAGCTGTCCGTCGTCGTGTGGGCCACCACCGTCGGCGCGGTTGCCGGACCCAGCCTCGCCCCGCTGGCCGACGACGCGCTGCAAGGAGCGGGCGGACCCCGCTACGCCGGTCCGTTCGCAGCCACCGCCGTCGGCTTCGCGCTGGCCACGGCTCTGCTGTGGATGTTTCTGCGTCCCGACCCGCTGCTGTTGGCGCGCAGCGAAAGTCAGACGCCTACGACGACGAAAAGGCCCGGCGTCGCCGCGGGCTGGCGCATCGTGCGCGCCAACCCGGGCGCCCGGGTCGGCGTGGCCTCCGTGGCTCTGGGCCACCTGGTCATGGTCGCAGTCATGGCCATGACGCCCATCCACATCAAACACGGCATGGACGACCTCGACGCGGTGTCCACAGTCGTGGGCGTGGTGCTGAGCCTGCACATCGCAGGGATGTACGCGCTGGCGCCGGTGGCGGGCTGGGCCGCCGACCGCTTCGGGCAGCGCCGCGTGGTGCTGGCCGGGATCGCGATCCTCGTGGCCGCGTGCGCGGTGGCCGGCACGGCGGGCCACGACCACACGCTGCTGACGGTCGGCTTGTTCCTGCTGGGACTGGGATGGTCGTGCACCATGGTCGCCGGCAGCGCCATGCTCACCGCCGCGGTCGAGGTCGAAGAGCGCCCGGCCGTGCAGGGACTGTCCGATCTGGCCATGGGGTTGGCCGGCGCCGGGGCGGGGGCGCTTTCGGGATTCGTGGTGGACGTGGCGTCGTACCCGACGCTGACGCTGCTTGCCGCGTTGGCGGTGTTGCCCGTGACGTTGACGGTGCTGCGCAGCGGTCGCTGATCGTCAGGACGGCGCGATGCCGTTGAGCACCCGCTTCAGTCCGAATTCGAAGAAGTCGCTCACGCCGGCCCCGGCGAAGTTGTCGGGCGCGGTGATCACCGCCGTGACGTGCGGGTAGCGGTCGTACTCGTCGGGATAGTCGAGAAGTCCGAAGCGCGGCCCGTTGGAGCTGATCTCCGCCAGCGCCGCGCCGCGCACGTAGCTGCTGACCGCCAGCGCCGTGTTCAGCGCCTTGGCGGGCGCCAGGTTCAGACTCGACAGCGCCTGCAGCTCCGCCTCCAGCCAGTCCGTCTCGTTGGGGCCGACGGTGCGGTCGCTGACGAACAGCGGCCCCGACCAGGGGTGCGCGTGCAGTACGTCGCGAAACGCCATCGACCAGTCGTAGAGGCCACGGCGCCAGTCTTGCGGGTCTTTGATCGTCGGCGGCGTCCCGACCGCGGCTTCCAGCATGAGCTCGAGCAGTTCGTCCTTGCCGGGGACGTGCCGATACAGCGACATGACGCCGGAGTCCAGCCGCGCGGCCAGCCGCTTCATGGACAGCCCCTCCAGGCCGTCCACGTCGGCGATCGCGACGGCCTCGGCCACGATGCGATCCAGACTGAGGCCGGGCCTGCGTCCGCGCGACGGGCGCGGCCGACGTCCCCACAGCAACGCGCCGTCTGTCTCGGCCATGTCGCGTCTCCTTTGGTGCGGCTGGGTTGAAGGTTATGTCCCCTAGGGGTAACACCCGGGGAAGTCCCGGGTCGAATTGCCTCGCGCTGGCTATGCGTATTCTATACGCTAAACGGCGTATCGCGTACGCATAAAGGCTTGCCTACACCCCCGGAGAAGACATGGAACAGTCCACACTTGCCGAACCCGAGGCCAAACCGGTCAGACAGATTCCGAAAACCCGGTGGTGGAAACGGCCCTGGGTGGTTCCGCTGTGGGCGATCTGCGCCATATTCTTCGTGTGGCGAGTGCCGAACTACCTCGGATTCACCCCCGAGAACTCCCTCGTCGAGCTGCGGTCGGAGACCCACTACCTGCTGCTGTCCGGCCACATCGTCATCGGCACGGTCGCCTTGAGCGCCTGCTGTCTGCAGGTGTGGCCGTGGCTGCGGCAAAACCACCCAAAGGTCCACCGCGTCTCCGGGCGGATCTACGTGGCCGCGGTGCTGCCCGGCAGCGTGCTGGCGTTGACGTCGAGCGTGATGTCGGTGGTGCCGATACCCGGACGGGTCGGCAACGTCATGCTGTCCGTGCTGTGGCTGGGAACCACCCTGACCGGCTTCTACATGGCCCGCAACCGGCGCTTCGCCGAACACCGCCGGTGGATGATCCGCAGTTTCGCCCTGTGCTTCTCCATCGTGGTGAGCCGACTGTGGATCGGCATCTGGTTCGCCGCCCTGACGCCCTTCTCCGACACTCACTACAACGGCGACATGGACGCCCTCGCCGGGGACCTCGCGGTGGGCGCCATCTGGTGCAGCTGGGTGGTCAACCTGCTCATCGCCGAATGGTGGATCGAACGCGGCAGGCGGCCCAGGAAGCGGCCGGTGAAAAAGGCGCCGGCGCCCGCCGAAGTCGGCGTGTGAGAAGTCTCAGGCGTAGAACGGCGGCCGATCCTTCATCGCCACGTCCACGATTCGACCGCTGTGGAGGGCTTCGACGGTCGCGTCGCCGATGACGGCCGCGGCGTAGCCGTCCCACGAACTCGGGCCCGCCGCCGAGCCGGCGGCCGCCGCGTCGATCCAGTCCTGGATCTCGGCGTCGAAGGCGTCGCGGAACCTGTCCGTCCAGTCCTGCGAGACCGCTGCGCTGAGGCGTCCGTCTTTGCGCAGCGGCGCGGCGGCCGGGTCGGGCAGCCGCACCACGCCGGTCTCGCCGACGGCTTCGCACTGGACGTCGTAGCCGTACCGGCAGTTGACGAACACCTCCAGGTCGACGCGCACCCCCTCGGCGGTTTCGAACAGCATGATCTGCGGGTCCTGCAGGTGGGCGAACCGAAGCGAGGTCTTGCGCGGCGTCAGCACCTGAACGGAGACGACCTCGTCGTCGAGCAGCCAGCGCAGCGCGTCGATCTCGTGGATCGCGGTGTCGTGCGTGGCCATCTCGGAGTGGTACGACTCCACAGCCGACGGATTCCTGTGGACGCAGTGCAGCATCAGCGGCGTGCCGATCTCGCCGGAGTCGACGATCCGCTTCAGCTGCCGGTATCCGGCGTCGTAGCGACGCATGAAGCCGACCTGCACCAGCCGCCTGCCGAACGAGGCCTCCGCCTCCACGATGCGCAGGCAGTCCGCGGCCGTCGTCGCCAGCGGCTTCTCGCAGAACACCGGCTTTCCCGCCTCGATCGCCGCCAGCACGTACTCGGCGTGCGTGGGCCCCCAGGAGGCCACAAGCAGCGCGTCGACCCCG
>JBOGDN010000180.1:0-1660 GCA_050742995.1 Stackebrandtia sp.
CTGGTGGCCGAACGGCGGCGGGTGCTGCTGGTGCAGCGCACCGGGTTCGGCAAGTCCGCGGTGTACTTCGCCGCCGCGTCCATGCTGCGCTCCCGCGGCGCCGGGCCGACGGTGATCGTCTCCCCGCTGCTGGCGCTGATGCGCAACCAGATCGCCGCCGCCGTCTCCGCCGGAATCCGCGCCCGCACCGTCAACTCCGCCAACATCGAACAGTGGGACGAAACGTTCGCCGCGATCGCATCCGACGACGTCGACGTCCTGCTCATCAGCCCCGAGCGGCTCAACAACCCCGACTTCCGCGACCACGTGCTGCCCAAACTGGCCGCCGCCTCCGGGATGCTCGTCGTCGACGAAGCCCACTGCGTCTCCGACTGGGGGCACGACTTTCGGCCCGACTACCGGCGCATCGCCGCCTTCTTGGACGAGCTTCCCGACGACGTCCCGGTGCTGGCGACCACCGCCACCGCCAACGCCCGGGTGTGCGCCGACGTCGCCGAGCAGATGGACCGCCCCGCCTCGCCCACCCTGGTGCTGCGCGGCAGCCTCGAGCGCGAATCGCTGGCGTGCTCGGTGGTGCGCGTGTCCGCGGCGGGCGACCGGCTGGCCTGGCTGGACGAGCACCTGCCGCGCCTTGACGGCAGCGGCATCGTGTACACGCTGACCGTGGCCGCCGCCGAAGACGTCGCCGCGCACTTGAGCGACCGCGGCCACGTCGTGGCCTCGTACACCGGCAAGACCGACAACGCCGAGCGGCTGCGACAAGAAGACGACCTGCTGCACAACCGCGTCAAGGCGCTGATCGCCACCAGCGCGCTTGGCATGGGCTTCGACAAGCCCGACCTGGGATTCGTCGTCCACCTGGGCGCGCCCGCCTCGCCGGTGGCGTACTACCAGCAGATCGGCCGCGCCGGGCGTGCCTGCGACCACGCGGAGGCGATCTTGCTGCCCGGCGCCGAAGACCGCAAGATCTGGGAGTACTTCGAGTCGCTGTCGTTCCCCGGCGAGGAACACGTGCGCGCCACGCTCGAGGTGCTGGCGCAGGCCGGGCGTCCCCTGTCCACCGGCGCCGTGGAGACCCGCGTGGACCTGCGACGCGCCCGCCTGGAGATGATGCTGAAGGTCCTCGACGTCGACGGCGCGGTGCGTCGAGTCAAAGGCGGATGGGAGGCCACCGGCCGCGACTGGGCCTACGACGCCGACCGCTACGCGCGCGTGGCCGAAACTCGCCGACGCGAACGGCAGCGCATGCTCGCCTACGCCGAGGCCGACGGCTGCCGCATGGAGTTTCTGCGGCGCGAACTCGACGACCCCGAAGCCGCGCGCTGCGGACGCTGCGACAACTGCGCCGGCGGGAACTTCGACGCGCGCGTGTCCGAGGCGGCCGCCGGCGCCGCCGAAGCGGCCCTGCGGCGACCCGGCGTGGTCTTCGAGCCGCGCAGGCTGTGGCCCACCGGGATGAAAGCCGTCGGGGTGGACCTGTCGGGCAAGATCGGCGACGACGAGCGCGCCGAGGCCGGGCGGGCGCTGGGGCGCCTGTCGGACATCGGCTGGGGAGGCCCGCTGCGCGCGCTTTTCGACGCCGAGGCCGACCGCGAAGTCGACGACGACATGTTCGCCGCGGTGGTGGAGGTCTTGGCGGCGTGGCGGTGGGACCCGCGGC
>JBOGDN010000181.1:0-3479 GCA_050742995.1 Stackebrandtia sp.
GTTCCCACCTCACTCGGCGCATAGAGGGGCAGATTTGGACTGAGGCTCCCCCGCTTCTCCTGATGTGCATGGCCACCGGCGGCCGTGCACCCAGCACTCCACCACCACCGCGCCGGTCCCCGGGCTCCTTCCACGCATACCGCCGACACGCCTCGGCGCTGACGTCCCGACGCTCGCGCCGCACCAGCCGCGCTCTTCTCTCAGCCACGCTTCAGCCCTCGCACGTCCGCAACGTGCGCCGATACAAGTCCCCCACCTGACGTCTGATGTGCCACCGCCACTCCGGCGCATCCGCCCACTCATGCGGGGCGAAAATCCGTACGGCCGGCTCGGCGGAGTCAAGCGCCCCCACCACCCCGACCGCCAGGTCGTGCCCGTGGAGCGTCAACCACACCTCGCCCGCGCCCGCGCGCATGACGGCCCGCACCGCCCGCCCTGCCACGTTGAACGCGCCCAGCTCGACGATGCCCGTGTCCGCCTGCTCTGCCTCGGTAACCATGCCCTTGATTCTGCGCCTCGCCGCAGTCTCTGTCAGGAAATGTCGAGAAATTTCTTGACAAGGATCGTCGACGATGCGACGCTTGTGTCACTGGGCCGCACACGCGGGCCCCGCCTGGAAGGATCTGGACCATGCGGAAGCTGGAGTTTCTCTGGAAGACCACCGGCAGCAGAAACGGCGCATGCCCGGCGCTGTACGAAACCGAGGGCGGTTACGTGGTGCAGGGCGTCAAACTCGACGACGCTACACGCGCCCAGCTGCGGCAGCTTGCCGATGACGAGGACGGAGTGTTCGTCCCCGCCGACGTGCTGGACCGACTGAAAGGACAGATTCAAACAGTGGCCACCGTCATACCCACCTCCGAGTTCGGAGAGGTGCTGCTCACCGCCAAGCACACATGGTTTCGACTGGAGATGCAGCCCGCCTACGACGTAGGCAAGGAGATCGCCGAGTCTGAGCGGTTCGCCGCCGGCAAACCGCTCAACCCGCACGAAGAGAAGCCGATCAAAGATGAGTGGCTCAATCAGGTGCGAGCCTGGCGGGATGCCGGGATCCGAATCGAACGGGTCAGGGTTCACGAAGACCCGCCTACCGACTACCAACGGTGGGTGAGGTGGACCGCTGCCTGGAATATCGCAGCCGGCGAAGTCATGCGGTACATGACCCGCAAAGAAGCCCACGACGTCGGCCTGCTGCCAGCGGCCGGTGACGCAGACTGGTACCTGCTCGACTCCAACCGGCTCCTTAAGATGCACTTCGACTCCGACCACCGGATCTTCCGCGTCGAACTCGACGACGACCCGGCGACGGTAGTGCAGGCATGCGCGTGGCGAGACCTGGCGATTCATTACTCGCACCCGGAGACCCTGGACGGCATCGCCGCACAGATACTCACACCGTGACCTCGAATCCGATCCACGAGAGGCTCAACGAGCCGAACGGCATAGCCGACCGCCTGCGTGCTCTCCGCACGCAGGCGGGTTTTTCAGGCAAGCAACTCGCCGAACGCATCGGATGGCAACCACCTAAGATTTCCAAACTTGAGCATGGGCGTCAGTTGCCCACTGTCGACGATCTGGAGGCGTGGACACACGCCTGCGGCCGACCCGACGCCGCCGAACGGCTTACTCAACTACTCCGTGACATCGAGACGGCCCACCGCGACTGGAAGCGACGGCTGCGGCAGGGCGGCCATGCCGCAGTGCAAGCCGAGTTCGTCACACTGACGGAAAACGCCTCGCGAGTTCGACACTTCGAAACCGCCGTGGTGCCCGGCGATCTCCAGACCCCTGAGTACGCGCGGGCCGTCTTCACGAAGCTCACCGCCCTGGACCACCTTCCAGAAAGCAACATCGACGCGGCCGTGACCAAACGCATGCAGCGGCAACAATTCCTGTACGACTCAAATAAGGAATGGGAATTCCTCATCGACGAGTCCGTCCTGTGGCGGCCTGTCTACGGCGTCGAGATCATGCACGCCCAGATCGACCGGCTCCACAGCGTCATCGGCCTGCCTAACGTCAAATTCGGCATCCTGCCGCTGTACCGGCCGTTGACGGAGGCACCGCAAAACTCTTTCGCGCTCTACGACGATGTGGCTCTCGTGGAGACCTTCGTCGGCGAAACCCGCCACACCGGCGACGAAGCCGCGGCCTATCACCAATTCATGGACCTGCTGTGGGAAAACGCTGTAACCGACGACGAAGCCCGCCAGCTCATCCTCAAGGCGTCCGAGGCTCTTTCCTAGCCGCGGAATAGGTCAGGCGTCGAGGAAGGAGGCGAGGCGGCGGGTCTGGACGGGCCAGCTCCACTCCTTGTACATCCACTCGCGCCCGGCATCGCCGAAGGCTTCGCGTTTGGCCGGGTCTTGCAGCAGTTCGACGAGGCGTGCGGTTATGTCGTCGACGTCGCGGCCGTCGACGACGTAGCCGGTTTCGCCGTCGCGGACGGTGTCCGGGGCGCCTCCGGAGTCTCCGACGACCACCGGCAGGCCGGTGGCCGCGGCCTCCAGGTAGACCACGCCGAGACCTTCGACGTCGAGGCCGCGGCGGCGGGTGCGGCAGGGCATGGCGAACACGTCGGCCGCGGCGAAGTGCGCCGGGAGCTCCTCGGAGTCGGCGGCGCCGGTGATGACGACGTGTTCGGCGACTCCGCACCGCTGCGCGAGGCGTCGCAGCGACGACTCGTACGGTCCGCCGCCCACCAGGAGCAGCGTCGCCTCCGGCACGGCCTGGCGCAGCCGCGGCAGCGTCCGGATGAGCATGTCCTGCCCCTTGCGCGGCACCAGGCGGGAGACGCAGCCGACGACCGGCCGGTCCCCCAGCCCGTAGCGCTTGCGGATCGGCTTGCCGTCGACCTCCGGCGAGAACCGGTCGGTGTCGACGCCGAAGGTCAGCCGCTCCAACCGCGTGAGGTCCCCGATCGCCGGCGCCAGCTTGTCACGGGTGTATTCACCCAGGTAGGTGACCACGTCGGTGTAGCGGGCAATGCGGCGCAGCGCGGTGCGCCCGCCCGGCAGCATGGCCCAGCCGGTTTCGTGGCCGTGGGTCAGCGCCGCGGCGTGCGCGACGTCGCCGCGTTGCTTCAGCCCGGCGGCAAGCAGGCCGAGCGGCGCGGCCGCTCCGAACAGGACCGTGTCGCAGGAGTGCTCGCGGGCGAGCCCGGCGGCGGTGCGGGCGGCGTGGCGCGTCGGCAGCAGTATCGAGGTGTTCTCGCGCACCACCTTGAACTCGTGAGCGGCGTCGAACTCGTCGGCGCCCGGCGAGGTGGAGCAGTACACCACCAGTTCGTCGACCGGAAGCCGCGACGCCATGCCATATACAAAGGACTGTATCCCTCCCTGCCTCGGGGGGAAGTCGTTGGTGATCAGCAGCACTCTGCTCAACGTGAGAACTCCTCAGCGGCGGCAATGCGTTGTGCGGTAGTGGGGTGGGACCCGAAAAACCAGTGAATCGCCGGCGGCGGGTCGACGTCGGAGAGG
>JBOGDN010000182.1:0-1665 GCA_050742995.1 Stackebrandtia sp.
GCCGCGGGGTTGGCGCGCTCTACGCTCAACGACACGCGGGCGACGCCGCGCCGCCCGGCCCGCTCCAGCAGCCGCCGCACCAGCGCGCGGCCGACGCCGCTGCCGCGCCGCCCCGAAACGACGCCCACGCTCAGCTCCGGCACGTCGTCGGCGACGTATCCGTACCCCGGTTCGGCGGCGGAGAACTCGCGCAGCCACGCCGCGCCGATCGGAGTTCCGGCGTCGCAGGCGACTACTCCGAGGTCGCCTGGCCGCATCCATCCTTCGACGTAGCGAGCCGTGCTCGGTTCGCTCAGCGCGCGCTGTCTCGTCCAGTCTCGCCCGGGCGCCCAGTTCAGCGCCTCTGTCAGCATCTGGGCCAGGAACTCGGCGTCGCCGGGGTCGGCCGGGCGCAACGTGAATGTCATGTTGGAAATATAGCCAATTCCGGCGGTAACATATCCATACTCGACATCAGGTGGTTGTGGACAATTTAAGGCCGGTCGCGGTACGGTTACACCACCATTTATTAATAAATTTCGATTCTAAAATGGGAGATCGCGGTGTCTGTCGAGCACGTGTGGGTAGGCGCTTTGACGTCCGAGTCGGCCTGGATTCGCGCCAAGATCTCCGGGGAGACGGCGCGTCTGGCGGTGGCCGAGGACGACGACGACTTCAGCAATCCGGTCTGGCACGGTCCCCAGGATCCGACGTCGGACGGGATGGTGTCCGTCGAAGCGAAGAATCTGGACCCCGACAAGCAGTACATGTTCGCCGTGGAGGTCGACGGAAAGCTCGAAAGGTCCTTTGCCGGCAAGTTTCGCACGCTTCCGCGTGAAGGCGAACCCGCGTCCTTTTCCTTCTGGGCCGCGTCGTGCGCCGGCCTCGGCGAGGAAGACCACATCTCCGAGCGGGTAAGCGACGACCCGATATTCGACGAGATCGCCAAAAAGGACTTTTTGTTCGGCGTCCACATGGGCGACCTGCACTACCGTGACATCGGCTCCGGCGTCCACGTCGAGCCCCCGTACGACGAGAAGCGCTACCGCGAAGCCTACGACGACGTGTTGACGTACAACGGTTCCAAGGGCGCCGACGCGCGCCAGGGGAAGCTGTACCGAGGCACGCCCCTGGTCTACATCTGGGACGACCACGACTACGGCCCCAACGACTCGGACGGATCGCTGGAGCACAAGAAGGCCGCCGCGTCCGTCTACCGCGAACGGGCGCCGCACTATCCGCTGCCGTCCGAGGACGACGCGTTGTACCAGTCGTTCCAAGTCGGACGGGTTCTGTTCATATGCACCGACGTCAGATACGACCGCTCGCCCAACGACGCCTCGGACGACGAGGACAAGAGCATGCTCGGCGCCGATCAGCTGTCCTGGATGGAGGATCTGCTTTCGGAGACGGACGCCCAGGCGCTGGTGTGGGTGATGCCCGACCAGTGGATGGGGGAGCAAGAGGACAGCTGGGCTTCGTTCACCACAGAGCGAGACCGGCTGGTGAAGCTGCTGGGAGCGCCCGGCGGCGACGAGGACCGCTCGTGGCTGTCGCGAATGGTGATGATCACCGGCGACGCCCACAACATGGGGATCTCCTCCGGGGAGACGAACGAGTGGGGCGGCTTCCCGATCGGCCAGTTCGCGCCGCTGAACAGCACGCCCTCGCCGGGAAATCCCGAGC
>JBOGDN010000183.1:0-4589 GCA_050742995.1 Stackebrandtia sp.
TGATCCAGGAGGGGAACCTGGGACTCATCAGGGCCGTGGAGAAATTCGACTACACCAAGGGCTTCAAATTCTCCACCTACGCCACCTGGTGGATCCGCCAAGCCATCACCCGCGCCATGGCCGACCAAGCACGCACCATCCGCATACCGGTGCACATGGTCGAGGTGATCAACAAGCTCGGCCGCATCCAGCGCGAGCTGCTGCAGGACCTGGGCCGCGAACCCGCGCCCGAAGAGCTGGCCACTGAGATGGACATCTCTCCGGAGAAGGTCCTGGAGATCCAGCAGTACGCGCGCGAGCCGATCTCCCTCGATCAGACCATCGGCGACGAAGGCGACAGCCAGCTCGGCGACTTCATCGAGGACTCCGAGGCGGTCGTGGCCGTCGACGCGGTGTCCTTCTCGCTGCTGCAAGGCCAGCTGCAGCAGGTGCTGCAGACGCTGTCTGAGCGCGAGGCGGGCGTGGTGCGGCTGCGTTTCGGCCTCACCGACGGCCAGCCGCGCACGCTCGACGAGATCGGCCAGGTATACGGCGTCACGCGGGAGCGCATCCGTCAAATCGAGTCCAAGACCATGTCGAAGCTGCGGCACCCGTCGCGGTCCCAGGTACTTCGGGACTACCTCGATTGAGCGACGGGACCGAGCGAAATAGGGGTCCGGCGCGCTTGCCGAACGTCGCATGCGTCGGCTACCGTGATCTGCCTACGGCAGGATCGGAGGTGAGTCACAGACTGTGATCCCAATCGCGACTGTGGCAGTCCGGGAAGCCGAGACGTTGACCGCGTGTTGCAGGATGTGAACGGGCCCCGAACCTGGGGCGTAACAACTGGTAATAGTGTCAACTCTGTGACGAGAACCGATCACAGCCGAAGGAGAGGCCATGACACCCACCCTGACGCCCCCGCCCGAGACGGAGGCCCGCCCCGTCACCGGTGAGCGCTGCGATCGGTGTAGCGCTTCGGCAAAGCTGCGTATCACGCTCGCGGGAGGAGACGATCTGGTCTTCTGCGGGCACCACGCGAACAAGTTCGCCGAAAGCCTGGTGAAGATCGCGGTGGACTTCACTGCCGACAACGAGTTCGACTGGCGCGGCAGCGAACTGATGGCCTCCAAAAACTTAGTTTCAGACGTCAAACACCCCGAAACGGGCTGATTCGCACGCCGAATCAGCCCGTTTCGCATACTCGCTTTCGCCGCGGACGGTCGCGCTACATCTTCTGCATCTCCTCGATGCGCTGCTCCAGCTGCTCGATGGTGGCCTGTGCGCTCGGCGGTCCGCCGCAGCGCCGGCGCAGCTCGGCATGGATCTTGCCGTGCGGCAGGTTGGTGGCGTGGTGGTGCGCCGCCACCAGGGCGTTGAGCTGCTTGCGCAGGGCTATGCGCCGCTCGGCGGCGCTCATCGGACGGCTGCGCTCAGACGCCGACCCGTTCGACGTCGAGGCCGCGCCGCGCCGTTGCGACGCCAGCTGCTCGGCCTGTCGCTTCGTCAGCAGCATGGAGACCTGCTCCGGCGTCAACAGCCCCGGCAGGCCCAGGAACTCCTCTTCTTCGGGCGAGCCGGCCTGGGACGGCGTGCCGAAGGACGCGCCGTCGAAGATCACCTGGTCCAGCTCTGCCGTGGCCCCCAGCGCCTCGTGCGCCCCCCGCAGCCCGTCCTGCTCGTCGCGCTGCCGCTGCGCCTCGGCGAGCAGGTCCTCGGGGTCTTCGTCGCCGGGCGCGCCGATGACGTGGTCGCGGTCGCGCTCCATCTCCGCGGCCAGCTCAAGCAGCGGCGCCACGCTCGGCAGGAATATCGAGGCGGTCTCGCCGCGGCGGCGCACCCGCACGAAACGGCCGATCGCCTGGGCGAAGAACAGCGGGGTGTGCGCGTTCGTCGCGTAGACGCCCACCGCGAGCCGGGGAATGTCGACGCCCTCGCTGACCATGCGCACCGCGATCATCCAACGGTCGTCGGAGACGGCGAACTTGGAGATGCGGTCGGAAGAGCCGGCGTCGTCGGAAAGAACCACGACCGGCTTGTCGCCGCAGACGCGCTCGAGCAGCCTGGCGTATGCGCGGGCCTGCTGCTGGTCGGAGGCGATGACCAGGCCGCCGGCGTCGGGCATTCCGGCCGCGCGCAGCGCCGTCAGCCGCGCGTCGGCGGCCCGCAGCACCTGGGGCATCCAGTCGCCCGCCGGATCGAGCGCCGTCCGCCACGCCTGCGCGGTCAGCTCCTTGGTCAGCGGCTCCCCCAGCCTGGCCGACAGCTCGTCTCCGGCGCTGGTGCGCCAACGGGCCTGTCCGGAGTAGGCCAGGAACATCACCGGACGCACCACGCCGTCGGCGAGCCCGTGCGGGTAGCCGTAGATCGCGTCCGGGCGCGACCGCATGCTTCCGTCGACTTCGGGTTCGTAGTTGACGAAAGGAATCGGATTGTCGTCGGAGCGAAACGGGGTTCCGGTCAGGGCGAGGCGCCGCTCGGCGGGGGCGAACGCCTGCTGCACGCCGTCGCCCCACGAGCGGGCGTCGCCGGCATGGTGGATCTCGTCGAGGATCACCAGCGTCGGCCTGGTCATGGTGCGGCGACGGTGCACGGCCGGGTCGGCGCCGACCTGCGCGTAGGTGACGACCGCACCGTGGAAGTCGCTTGAGGTGTGCACGTCGGCGTTGCGAAACGACGGGTCGAGCGCGACCCCGACGTCGGCGGCCGCCCGCGACCACTGGGTCTTGAGGTGCTCGGTGGGTGCGACGACCGTCACCTGCGACACGGTCCCGGCGTCGAGCAGATCGGCGGCGATGCGCAGCGCGAAGGTGGTCTTTCCGGCGCCGGGGGTGGCCACAGCCAGAAAGTCGCGTTCGGAGCTGCGGTGGTAGGCGACCATCGCCTTGCGCTGCCAAGCCCGCAGCGGCGGCAGCGAGTCGTTGTCGACCGCCGGCATCTCGTCGCCCTCCTGTATTCGCACTGTCGACACGCCGAGCCCTCGCCGGGGAGGCGAGGACTCGCAGAACCTTAACGAGATTAGCGCTCGAGCAAGATCGTGCGGGGGCCTACGTTGACACTGCTCACCAGCATCTGCGCCCCGAACCGTCCGGTTTCGACTTGCGCGCCGAGGCCGCGCAGCGCGTCGACGACGGCGTCGACCAGCGGCTCCGCGACCGGTCCGGGCGCGGCAGCGCCCCAGCTGGGACGCCGGCCTTTCCGAGTGTCGGCGTAAAGAGTGAACTGGCTCACCACCAGCACCGCGGCGCCGACGTCACAGGCGGACTTCTCGTCGTCGAGGATGCGCAGATTCCAGATCTGGCGCGCGAGGGCCGCGGAGTCCTCGGCGGTGTCGTCGTGCGTGACGCCCACCAGGACCAGCAGGCCCGTCCCGATCTTGCCGACCACGTCGCCGTCGACCGTCACCGACGCTTCGCTCACCGTCTGCACCACTGCCCGCATGGAGACAATCGTGCCGCAGGGGCGCACGCGGGCGTCGCGGGCGCCCTGGGTGGCCGCGGGGGCCGGCGCGGTGGAGACTTGACAGATGGCAGACGCCCGCGACAAGCCGGAGCTGATCACCGACGCCGAACTCAGTCCGCAGCAGCAGCTGCGCATCCGGCAGGTGCGCTACGGCGTCATGATGGGCGTGAGGGCCTTGCTGTTGATCGTGGCCACAGTGCTTGTCATGGTCGAAGTCCCCCTGCTGTGGCTGTGGCTGATATTCTGCGCGGCAGGCATGGTGATTCTGCCGTGGACGGCGGTGCTGGTGGCCAACGACCGGCTTCCCAAGGAGAGTCACCGCCTGCGGCGGCGGCTTCCCTTCCGGAAGAAGCGCCGCCCGCAACAGCCGGCCCTGACTGCTCGAGAATCCAGGATCGTCGACGTCGATTCTTGAAATCACGACGTGACGTGACAGACTGGTTCGGGTACCTCATGGGTTGGAGACAGAGGGATTAGGTGATGACTGAGACTTTCCACGGCGACGGCGGCACCATCCTCGAAGAGAAAACCGAGTACCGCTACGACGACGGCGACGAAGAGAAGTTCGCACACTACGTCCCCAAAGACAAGCTCATGGACTCGATGGTCTCGGGCGTCCCCATCCGCGCGCTGTGCGGGAAGCTGTGGGTGCCGTCGCGAGACCCGGAACGCTTTCCGCTTTGCCCGATGTGCAAGGACATCTACGAGTCCATGCAGGGCGGCGACGACGGCAAATAGCGCGTTACGCCACCGCGGCGACGGCCGCGACGAGGACGACAGGGGCCACGGCCAAAAGCAGCGCCGACGTGTAGGCGGCGGCCCTCCACGTGCGCGAGCGCGGCGGCGGCTCAAGCAGACGACGTACCCGGACGAGCACTTCGCTGCCGTCGATTCCCATGCCTCCGGCGGGCGCGGGCGACCCCGCCCGCGAGCCGATGCGCGCCAGCGCCGAGGCCAGGCTCGCCGGATCCGTCGTCTCCGCGGCGCGGTCGTCGGCGACCATCTCCAGCAGCGTGGTCACGCTCGACTTGGCGCGGCGGACTCCGGGGAACCACGGCAGCGCCGCGACCCAGGCGAAGAACGGAAGGGCGACCAGGTCGTGGCGTTCGGCCAGGTGGGCGTGTTCGTGGGCGAGGACCGCCGCCAGC
>JBOGDN010000184.1:0-5288 GCA_050742995.1 Stackebrandtia sp.
GCGATGTGCTCGGCGAGCACCGCCGCCGCCGCGGCGTCTCCCCGCCGCACCGCGCGGGCGATCTGGCGGGCGGTCGCGCGCGGCCAGCTCACCTGAACGCCTGGGCAAGGTCGGCGATCAAGTCCTCGACGTCTTCGATGCCCACGGACAGCCGCACCAGGTCCGCGGGGACCTCGAGCGGGGAGCCGGCGGCCGAGGCGTGGGTCATGCGTCCGGGGTGTTCGACGAGCGATTCGACGCCGCCGAGGGACTCGCCGAGCGTGAAAAGCGAGGCGCGGTCGCACACCCGCACCGCGGCGGCTTCGCCGTCGCGCATCCGGAAGCTCACCATGCCGCCGAAGCGGCGCATCTGCTTGGCGGCCGTCTCGTGGCCGGGATGGTTTTCCAGCCCCGGGTACAGCACGCTGGACACCTCCTCGCGCGTGGCGAGCCAGGCGGCGATGCGCTCGGCGTTGTCGCAGTGGCGTTCCATGCGCACCGCGAGGGTCTTGGCGCCGCGCAGCGTCAGCCAGGCGTCGAACGGCCCGGCCACGGCGCCGACGGCGTTGGAGTGAAAGGCCACGGACTCGGCCAGCCCGTCGTCGTCGACGACGAGGCCCCCGCCCACCACGTCGGAGTGTCCGCCGACGTACTTGGTGGTGGAGTGGATCACCGCGTCGGCGCCGGACGCCAGCGGCTGCTGCAGGTAGGGCGAGGCGAAGGTGTTGTCGACGACGAGCAGCGCGCCGGCGGAGTGCGCCAGCGCGGCAAGCGCGCCGACATCGGCGATGTTCAGCAGCGGGTTGGTGGGGGTCTCGACCCAAACGATCTTGGTGGCGGGCGTGATCGCGGCGCGCACGGCCTCGACGTCGCTGACGCGGGCCGGCGTATAGGTCACGCCCCAACGGGAGGCGACCTTGTCGAAGAGCCGGAACGTGCCGCCGTAGGCGTCGTCGGGGATGACGACGTGGTCGCCGGGGGCGCACACGGCCCGCAGCAGGGTGTCCTCGGCGGCCATGCCGGAGGCGAAGGCGAAGCCGTGCCGCCCGTTTTCCAGCGCGGCGAGGCATTCCTCGAGGGCGAGCCGGGTGGGGTTCTTGGTGCGGCTGTACTCGTATCCGCCGCGCAGGCTTCCCACGGCGTCCTGCAGATAGGTCGACGTGGCGTAGATCGGGGGAACCACCGCGCCCGTCGTCGGGTCGGCGGGCTGGCCGGCGTGAATGGCGCGAGTGGAGAAGCCCTGAGGATCTGCTGTCATAGCCTCCTACGCTAACCGACTTCGACTCGCCGGCAGGACCGGCGGCGCGCACCCTCCGCACGCGTATCGTCGCCTCGGGTGGACACGACGACGGTGGCACGAATCCACGATTCGAATCCACCGCGACATCTCGTATCGTCGCAGTTGTCACACCTACTCCGCAGCAATGAACCTGACGATTCGGAAGAGAAACATCGATGACTGACACCGAGCAATACGCGATGGACGTCGACGGCGACGGCGTCGACGACGACGTCTACGTCGAGAACGACGGCACCGACACGACCTATCTGGTCGACACGGACGCCGACGGGGAGGCCGAATACGAAGTGGTCGACGCGGGCAACGACGGCACCGCCGACTACTACGCCGGCGACACGAACAACGACGGCACTTCCGACGTGGTCGGCGAGGACACCACCGGCGACGGCTACATGGACACCGTCAGCGTCGACACCGACTACAACGGCGAGATCGACACCACCGTCGAAGACACCGACGCCGACGGAACCTGGGACTACTCCAGCTAGTCCAATCACCGGCCCACACAAACTTTCACCCCTCGGGAGTGTTTGGGCACACTCCCGTCGGGCGGACCCGCGTGCCGCATCGCGGGTCCGCCCCTTTTCTTTGTCCTTACTTCTTTCCCGCTTTTCCCCGCATTTCTTCCTTGACCCGCGCGGCCCTCTGTGAACGCCCTCTCAGCCGAGTGACGAATCCCGAACTGTGGGCAATACTTGACGACATGAGCAACACTCTCCACGCCGTCCTCGGCGCCTCCTTGACAGGACCCTGGCCCGCCGGCCACGAACGCGCCGTATTCGGCATGGGTTGCTTTTGGGGCGTGGAGCGAATCTTCTGGCGACTGCCCGGGGTGCACTCCACCGCGGCCGGCTACGCCGGCGGCACAGGCGAGGCGACGTACGCGGCGGTGTGCAGCGGGATCACCGGCCACGCCGAAGTGGTGCAGGTCGTCTTCGACCCCGCCGTCGTCTCCTACGAGACCCTGCTGAAGACCTTCTGGGAAAACCACGACCCCACGCAGGGACACCGTCAGGGCAACGACGTCGGCCACCAGTACCGCTCGGCGATCTTCACGACCACCGACGCCCAGCTGCGCACCGCTTTGGCCTCGCGCGAATCCTTCGCACCGGTGGTCGCCGGGGCCGGCTACGGCCCGATCACCACCGAGATCGAACCCGCCGGACAGTTCCACTACGCCGAGGACTACCACCAGCAGTACCTGCACAAAAACCCCAACGGCTACTGCGCCCACGGCCCCAACGGCATGAGCTGCCCCATAGGGGTAGCCGCCGCCGGCGCCTGAGCGGCGTCGGTCGTCGTGGCTGTGACATGGAATTAACATGACTGTCGCTCGTCGAAAACCAGAGTCGGCTGTCATGGTTTCGCCTACTCCTGGCTGGGGTAGACAACCGGTTCTAGGGAGGTGGCGTCAGGCATGAGCGGTTACGCATATGTGGACGCGGACGGACTGGCCGAGTACGAGCTGACCTGCGACAGTTGTCAGGCCGGGTTCGACTGCGGCGACGACTCCTATTACAACTGGCGCCTGCTGTGCGAATCGGCCGAGTCTGACGAGTGGCGCATAGCGCCTGGACGTGACGGCGTACACCTGTGTCCCGC
This sequence comes from Stackebrandtia sp., assembly GCA_050742995.1. Lineage (GTDB taxonomy): Bacteria > Actinomycetota > Actinomycetes > Mycobacteriales > Micromonosporaceae > Stackebrandtia. Next base: position 2,882 of record JBOGDN010000184.1, read on the forward strand.
GTGCGCCGCCGAGGCGCCGCCGGAGGCGAAGCCCGCGGACCCTTCGCCGGCTCGTCCGGTTCATTGGCCGTCGGTTTCGCTGAGTGAGCGGCCAGGGCCGGACACGCCGGCGTCAGGTCTGCTGGTCGCCAACGTCACCTGACGAAACCGTCGCGGCGGTTCTCGCCTGTTGGCGACGTTCGGCCGCTGCGGCCACCTCGGCGGCGGCGGCGAGGAAGGTGTCGGTCGCCGGGGTGTTGGGGCCGGTCCGCCAGGCCACCGCCAGGTCGCTGACCGCGTGCGGGTCGAGCAGGGGAACGATCGCCACGTCGTGGCGGGCGCCGACGTCGACGCAACGGGGCACCAGCGCGACGCCGGCTTCGGCGGCGACGAGCGCCAGCATCGTCGTGTACTGCAGGGCGTGCGACCGCACTCGCGGCAGGAAGCCGGCTTCGCCGCACACGCCGATGAGATGGTCGTAAGTGCGGGGCACTTGCGGGCGTGGAAACAGCACGAACGACTCCTCGGCGAGTTCGCGCAGTCGCAGCGAGGCTCGCCCGGCGAGCCGGTGTTCGCGGGGCACGGCCACGCACAGCCGCTCGCGCAGCAGCGGCCGCACCTGGAGTCCTTCCGCTTCGCCCAAGTCGCGGACGATCCCGACGTCGACGTCTCGCCGCAGATCCGCGAGCTGTTCCTCGGTCGACAGCTCTTGCAGCTTCAGAACCAGCTGCGGACTTGTGCGCCGCAGCAAGGACAGCAGCGGCGGCAGCAGCTCGAAGGCGGCGGAGTCGACGAATCCGACGGTGAGCCAGCCGATCTGGCCTTCGGACGCCCGCCGGGCCAGCGCGGCCGCGGCGTCGGCGTCGTGGATGAGCTGCCTGGCGGCGTCCAAAAAGACTCGTCCGGCGTCGGTCAGCTGGACCTGCCGGGTCGAGCGGGTCAACAGGGCGGCGCCGACCTGGCGCTCCAGCTGCTGGATCTTTCGGCTCAGCGCGGGCTGGGCCATGCGCAGCCGCTCGGCCGCCCGCCGAAAATGCCGTTCCTCGGCCACCGCGACGAACGGCGCCAGCAGGCGCAAATCCACCTCCACGTTGATGATGAAAACACATCAATCGTTGCCGATCAAGTATTGGACAGCAAGACCGTCGCCACCGTAGCGTCGGATGGATCCCGCCCCGCCGAGGCGCCGACGAGCGAGGAGGAGATCCGCGGATGTCGCCCCAATCGAGAGTTCTTCCCGAGCCCGTCGCCGACTACGCCGACGAACGCTGGTACGCCAGCGTCCGCGCACCGGCGGGCCGGGCGCGGACGCTGAACCCGCAGGCCTATCGCACGCCGGCGTTCTTCGAGGCCGAGCGGTCACAGGTGTTCGCCCGATCCTGGGTGGCCGTCTGCCACCTGGAGGAGGTCGAGCGGCCCGGCACCGTCGTTCCCGTCACGGTCGCCGGACAGGGGCTGATGATCGTGCGGGACCGCGACAAAACCCTGCGGGCGTTCCACAATGTGTGCCGGCACCGCGGCGCCCGGCTGGTCAAGGAGCCGTGCGCGCTCAAGCGCTTTCGCTGTCCGTACCACAGCTGGACGTACGGACTGGACGGCGCGCTGCTGGGCACGCCGCTCTTCGAGGGTTCGGACGTGCCGGCCGACCAGCGGCCCATGTTCGACATGGGGCACGTCGAGGACTTCGACCCGGCCGACCACGGCCTGACGCCGGCGCGCGTCGACAGCTTCGGGCACCTGATCTTCGTGTGCCTTGACGCGCACACGCCGTCCCTTAAGGAGTGGCTCGGCGATCTCCCCGAGCGCCTAGCCGGCTACCGCCTCGACGAGATGCGGGTGGCCGGTCGCCGCGACTACGACGTGAACGCCAACTGGAAGCTCGTCGCCGAGAACTTCATGGAGTACTACCACCTGCCGTGGGTCCACCCGGAGCTGATCAAGGTCAGCCGGCTTGAAGACCATCGCCGGTTCCAGGGCCGCGGCATGTACACCGGCATGTGCACCCAGCCGATCACCGCCGACGAGCGATCGGGCTGGTCGACGCTGCCGCCCGTCGCCGGCCTTTCCGCCGACGACGCCGCCAGCGGCCGCTTCATCTGGATCTTCCCGAACGCGGCGCTGGCCGTGCTGCCGAACCACGTCTTCACCATGTTCCTCGAACCGACCGGGGTCGACCGCACGGTCGAGCGCACCACGATCGCGTTGCCCGGAGACTCGGCGCCCGACGGCGACGCGTTCGCCGGCCTGGCGAGTTTCTGGGACCACGTCAACGGCGAGGATCTCGCCGTGATCGAGGAGGTGCAGGCCGGCGTCGCCAACCGGGCCTATACGGGAGGCCGGCTGTGCTACCGGTTCGAAGAGCCGTTGCACCGCTTCCAGAACATGGTCGCCGACAAAATGATCGGTCTCGACCGCGTCCCCTCGGGGG
>JBOGDN010000185.1:0-3034 GCA_050742995.1 Stackebrandtia sp.
GGTCCCGCCGGTCCGCCGCCCCAGTTCAGTCTGCCGCCGCCCGACCCCAACGGCCCCGCGTCGACGCAAGGCGCTCCCCCGCCTCCCCCGCCGCCGCAGGCCGCGCCGCCCCAGTACGGCCCGCCGCCTCCGGGAGGCGTCTACGGGTCTACGCCGCCGCTGTACGGCGGTCCCCCGCCGCCCGCGCCGGACGCAGGAGGCCATACGCAACAGTCTGAAGACGATTCGCTGGGCAAGCGCGTGGGCAAAGGCGCCAAGCGGCTGTCCGGCAAAATGCTCTCCGGCACCGGAAGGCTCATGCAGCGCGCCGGCGACAAGCTCAAGGAACCGCCGAAGCGGTAAGCCGCCGGCGGCGTGCGCACGGTCAGTCGAAGATCGCCTCGCGGGTGCGGGTGCGCTTCAACTCGAAGAAGCCGTCGGTGCCGGCCACCAGCATCACCCCGTCCCACAGCCGCCCGGCGGCCTCGCCCTTGGGCGCCGGCGTGACGACGGGTCCGAAGAACGCCACCTGTTCGCCTTCGGGGCCGGGCGCGGCGATCACGGGAGTGCCCACCTCCTGACCGACCAGGCCGATGCCCGCGTCGTGAGAGGCGCGCACGGCGTCGTCGTACTCGGTCGAGTCGGCGGCGTCGACGAGCTCGCGAGGCAGGCCGGCCGCTTCGAGGGCGTCGGCGAACACCTCGGCGGAGCGGTCGAGACCCCGATTGTGGAAGCGGGTTCCAAGCGCGGTGTACAAAGGCCCGACGACGTCGGGGCCGAACTGCTTCTCGGCGGCGGCGACGATGCGCACCGGCTTCCACCATTCGCCGGTCTCCACCACTTCCCGGTAGCGCTGCGGAAGCTCGTCGAGCTTCGGCTCGTTGAGCACCTGCAGGCTCATCAGGCGCCAGGTGACCTCGACGTCGCGGACCTTCTCCACTTCAAGCAGCCAGCGCGAAGCCAGCCATGCCCACGGACACACCGGGTCGAACCACATGCTCACGTTCGCTTTGCTCTTCTGCGTCATGCGTTCGAGCATATGAGTCTCGGGGCCCGCGCGACGAGTGACGCCCGCCGCATTCGGTGAATAACGCTTGCGTCACGACGACGCGTCAATTGGGACCTCGCGGTCCCGTCAAATGTGTCGAATGCCATGCTCACCAGGACCGATCTCCATATTCGGATCGAAAGAAGGTGAAACACGTGCGAATCCGCAAAAAGGCGACGCTCGTGCCAGCCGCGGCCGTCGCGCTGGCGATGGCCCTGACCGCCTGCTCGGGCGGCGACGACGAAGCCGCCAGCTTCGCCGACTGCGCCGACGAGCCCGTCACGTGCAACTCCGGCGAGCGTGCCGAAGGCGGCGAGATCACCTGGGCGATCGACAGCGCGTGGGAGGGCTGGAACTACTGGCGAGCCGACGCGCGGACGGTCTACCTGTACCAGGCGATCAGCGCCACGTTCCCCACCACCGGACTTTTCAGCCCCGACCCGTCCGGCGAAGACTTCAAGTACAACGACGCGGTGTTCGACGGTCCGCCCGAACTCGTCGAAGACGATCCGCAGTCGTGGCAGTGGAAGCTGCGCGAGGGCGCCTCGTGGAGCGACGGCGAGCCGATCTCCGTCGACGACTTCATCTGGCACTGGTACCACCTCAGCAACGACCCGGACAAGTGCGCCGTCGACGAGGACCTCAACTGCGCCCCGGCCTCCGACGTCTACGGCAGCAGCGTGAAAGCCATCGAAGAGGTCGAGCCCGGGACGGTCCAGATCACGTTCAAAGACGGCCGCTTCAACCCGGAGTGGCAGTACACCGAGGTGATGAGCTACCCGGCCCACATCGCCGAGGCCGAGGGGTTCGACTGGAAGAACGACCCGAAGGACATGGCCGCCTCCAGCGTGTGGTTCAACGAGAACGCGCCGCCGGTGTCGGCCGGCCCGTATGTCGTCGACGACGCCAAGCTTGGCGACTACGTCACGCTCACGCCCAACGAGAAGTGGCTCGGCGAGGAGAAGCCGACGCTCGACAAGATCACCCTCACCGTCATCGACGACGTCGAGCAGATCCTCACCTCGATCGAGAACGAGGAGATCGACGGCGCATCGCCGGCCAACATCGACCCCGACACGTGGGAACGCGCCAAGGGGATAGACGGCGTCGAGACGGGCATGTCAAAAGGTCCCTCATGGACTCACATCGACATGAACACCCAGAACGAGTTCCTGTCTGACGTGGAGCTGCGGCGGGCGATCTTCACCGCGATCAACTCCAAGCAGATCATCGACCGGACCTTCGGACGCGTCCAGGAAGACCTGCCGTTCGAACTGGAGACCAAAACCAATCACCTGTTCCAGTCGGACAGCCCGTATCACGAAGACCACGTCAGCGACAGCGGTCAGGGCTCGGGCGACGTGGACGCCGCCAAGAAGATCCTGGAAGACGCCGGGTACACCTGGAAGGACGAGGTGCTCCACACTCCCGACGGAGAAAAGGTCGACATCTCGTTTCGGGCCGCCGAGGACGACGTGATCCGCGCCGACACCGCCGACATCGTCCAGGCGCAGCTGGAAGAGCTCGGCATCGACCTCGGGCTCAACGGCATCCCCTCCGGCGACCTGGGCAAGGTGCTCGGCGAAGGCGAGTTCGACATGATCGTCTTCGGCTGGAGCGGCGATCCGGCCTTCTCCGGCTACCCGCAGCAGCAGTGGCACAGCTCCTCGGCGAGCAACTTCGGCAAGCTGGAAAGCGACGAGCTCGACGAGGCCGTCGAGGCCGTGCGGGCAACGCCGGATCTGGACGAGGCGGCCGCGCGCTCCAACGAGGCCATGTCGCTTTTGGTCGACGAGGCGTACGTGCTGCCGATCGTGGACACGCCGGTGATGATCTTCGCTCGCGAGGGCCTGGTCAACATCCGCGACAACTGGGCTAGCAGCCTGCGCGCGATGTACAACATGAACGAATGGGGAATCGAGGCCGGCGGCCCGCTCGACGAGTGACGTCGAACGACTAGACCGACCTCCGCGCCGTTTCGCGGACCCCGGGCGAGCGCCCGGGGTC
>JBOGDN010000186.1:0-2820 GCA_050742995.1 Stackebrandtia sp.
GAGCGGATCCGCTCGCGCGCCCACGACCTCGAGGCGACGAGCAAGGAATTCCTGCACGCCAGCTGGGCCGCGGCCGCGGTCGGCGGCGACACGCCGATCGACCTGGACGCCGCGGCGTTCCACAGCCTCGCCGACGTGCACAAGACGGCCTCGGCGCACGGATGTCCATGGTGGTCGATCAGTCCGTTCTCGGCGTCGGTCGACGAGCCGTCCGCCGCCGAAGCCGCGCGCATCGCCAAGGAACGCGAGTTGGCGGCCATCACCGGGGATCCGTACGACGAGCCGGAGAGCTCCCCCGAGACCGCCGTGACCGTGCGGGCCGCCGCGGCGCGGCTGTACCACGGCGACGCGAGCGCGCTCGTCGGCGACATCCGCACGTGGACCAATGACGGCTGGCGAGTGTGCCTGGTGTTCGCCGGACACGGCTCGGCCGAGCGGGCGGTGGAGCAGCTGTCCGACGCCGGGCTCGGGGCCAGGCTGCTCGAATCCGTCGACCGGCTTCCCGAAGGGACGACCGTATCCGTCGGCGGGCTTGGCCGCGGGCTGGTCGACGAGGCCGCGAAGCTGGCGATCGTCACCGGCGACGACATCTCCGGCGGCAAGGGCGCCACCACCCGGGACATGCGACGCATGCCGTCGCGGCGGCGCGGCGGCGTCAATCCGCTCGAGCTGAACGCCGGCGACTACGTCGTGCACGAGCAACACGGCGTGGGCCGCTACATCGAGATGATGCAGCGCACCGTCAACGGCGCCGAGCGGGAGTACCTGGTCATCGAGTACGCCCCCTCCAAGCGGGGACACCCCGGCGACCGGCTGTTCGTGCCGACCGACTCCCTCGACCAGCTGACGCGCTACGTGGGCGGGGCCATGCCCTCGCTGCACAAGATGGGCGGGTCGGACTGGCAGAAGGCCAAGTCGCGGGCGCGCAAGGCGGTGCGCGAGATCGCCGCCGAGCTGATCAAGCTCTACGCCGCCCGGCAGGCCACCGACGGGCACTCCTTCGGCCCCGACACGCCGTGGCAGCGCGAGCTCGAAGACGCCTTCCCGTACATCGAGACCCCGGACCAGGCCTCCGCCATCGACGACGTGAAGTCCGACATGCAGGCGAAGACGCCGATGGACCGCTTGATCTGCGGCGACGTCGGCTACGGCAAGACCGAGATCGCGGTGCGCGCGGCGTTCAAGGCCGTCGCCGACGGCAAGCAGGCGGCGGTCCTTGTGCCCACGACGCTGCTGGCCAGCCAGCACTACAACACCTTCACCGAGCGCATGAGCCAGTTCCCGGTGACAGTCAGGCAGCTTTCGCGGTTCCAGACCGACTCCGAGGCCGACGCGGTGCGCGGCGGGCTGGCGGCCGGAGAGGTCGACATCGTGGTGGGGACGCATCGACTGCTGCAGGCCGAGACCCGCTTCAAGGACCTCGGCTTGATCATCGTCGACGAGGAGCAGCGCTTCGGCGTCGAGCACAAGGAGCAGCTCAAGGCGCTGCGCGCGCACGTGGATGTGCTGGCCATGTCGGCAACGCCGATTCCGCGCACCCTCGAGATGGCGGTGACGGGCATCCGTGAGATGTCCACAATCGCCACGCCGCCGGAGGAGCGGCACCCGGTGCTCACCAACGTCGGCGCCTACGACGAGCGGCAGATCAGCGCGGCGATCCGGCGCGAGCTGCTGCGCGACGGCCAGGTGTTCTACCTGCACAACCGGGTGGAGTCCATTGAGAAGGCGGCGCGGCGGCTGCGGGAGATCGTTCCGGAGGCGCGGATCGTCACCGCGCACGGCAAGATGGGCGAGTCGCGCCTGGAAAAGATCATGCAGGACTTCTGGGACGGCGAGTTCGACGTGCTCGTCTCCACGACGATCATCGAGTCCGGTCTGGACATTCCCAACGCCAACACGCTGATCGTGGAGCGGGCCGATCTGCTCGGCCTTTCCCAGCTGCACCAGATCCGCGGCCGGGTGGGGCGCGGCCGCGAGCGCGCCTACGCGTACTTCATGTTCCCGCCCGAGGCGCCCATGACCGAGCAGGCGCACGAGCGCCTCGCCACCGTCGCCCAGCACACCGAGCTCGGCGCCGGCATGTACGTGGCCATGAAGGACCTGGAGATCCGCGGCGCCGGGAACCTGCTCGGCGGCGAGCAGTCCGGCCACATCGCCGGCGTGGGCTTCGACCTGTATGTGCGGATGGTCGGCGACGCGGTGCGCACCTTCAAGGGCGCCAAGGAGGAGATCCTCACCGAGGTCAAGGTGGACCTGCCGGTCGACGCCCACATCCCGCACGACTACATCGAGGTGGAGCGGCTGCGCCTTGAGATGTACCGCAAGCTCGCCGAGGTGCGCACCGACGCCGAACTCGACGAGGTGCGCGCCGAGATGATCGACCGCTACGGCGAGCCGCCGCAGGTCGTCGACAACCTGGTCCACGTCGCCCGGTTCCGGCTGCTCGCGCGGGCTCGGGGTCTTTCCGACGTGTCGCTGCAGGGTCGTCACGTCCGGATGTCGCCGATGAAGCTGCCGGAGTCCAAACAGATGCGGCTCAAGCGCCACTACCCGGACGCGGTGTACAAGCCGGCCTCGGAGGTGATCTCGACGCCGCGGCCGAGCACGGCGCGCGTCGGAGGAGAGCCAATGGAGGGGCCGGCGCTGCTGCAGTGGTGCGCCGAGCTGATCGAGGACGTGACTGCGGCGCCGGCGCCGGCGTCAGCCTGAGAGATCGACGCCTCGACGCCATCGTTTAGGCTCGCACAGGCTTCGAACAACTGGAGGATTCTCGTGAAACCGCGTATCTCTCGTCGCGCCGCGATCGCGGCGGTCCTGGGG
>JBOGDN010000187.1:0-8022 GCA_050742995.1 Stackebrandtia sp.
CTCGACGCCCGCGCCGGTGACGGCCGAGCCGAAGTACACCGGGCACGCCAGGCTCTGCCGCGCCTGCCGGGCCAATTCGGCGCGGCAGGCGGCGGCGCCGATCCGGCGACGGTCGTCCAGATAGGCCGTCATGAACGCGTCGTCGCCGTCGGCGAGCAGTTCGGCGGCCTCGTCGACGAAGTCGGGGTCGTCGAACGTGCACGTCCGCACCCGCGCGCCGCGCGCGCCGATGTCGTCGACCGTCGACATCGCCAGCGCGCGCGGCGTCAGCTTGTCGCGGATGTCGGCGAGCAGCTCGTCGTAGCGGGCGCCCATGCGGTCGATCTTGTTGACGAAGACGACGACGGGAATACGCAGGCGGGTCAGGGTGCGCATGAGCACCCGCGTCTGCGACTGCACCCCCTCGACGGCGGACACGACGAGGACGGCGCCGTCCAAGACGTGGAGGGCGCGTTCCACCTCGGCGATGAAGTCGGAGTGGCCAGGCGTGTCGATCAGGTTGACCGTCAGATCGTCGATGGAAAACGACACGACGGCGGACTGGATCGTGATGCCGCGTCGGCGTTCCAGATCCGTCGTGTCGGTCTGCGTACTTCCTTTGTCGACGCTTCCGACCGCCGGGATGATTCCGGCGTTGAAGAGCAGCCGCTCAGTCAGGCTGGTCTTTCCGGCGTCGACGTGGGCGAGAATGCCCAGGTTCAACATGCTCATGTATCGGTGAAGTCCTCGGGTAGGCGAACAGATGCTCCTTGCTGAACTCGGTCATCTGTCGCCGCATCTCGGGCTCCTCACCTGGTGAGCTGACTAATCGATCGCGACGCTACGCGCGACGTCGACGCCGCGCAACCGATTAAATACCGGCCGCGCCGGCGCAGGATCTAGCATTGCCGGGATGGAAGAGCATGTGGAGGGCGCGGGGCTGACGCCCGACGACGTCGACGGCGCGGTGACGCGGCTGCTCGACGTGTTGGAAAACGCCGACGAGACGGGGTGGTACTCCGCACTCGAGGTGGTACGGCCCTGGTCGGATCACAACCCGCGGATCACCGGCGAGTTCGCACGCCCGCGCGCCGTGCGCCCGTATCTGCGGCGCGAGCTGTCCGCGCTGCTGCGCAAGGGCGCGACGGTGACCGCGCGGCCGTCGCGGCGCGGGCTCGCGTTCGACGATCCGGACTTCTTCGCCGCGCTGGACGAGGACCGCTTCGACCTGCGGGCCAAGAAGCTGTTCCTGTTCGGGCCCGAGCGCATGGCCCTGTCGCTGGATCGGCTTTCCCATTACTGCGGCACGCCGGCGGAGTCGTTCGAGCGGCACGTGCTTTTCACCAACTACGACATGCACGTCGAGGCGTTTGTGGAACGCTTTCCCGACGCCGAGGGGCCCGGCCGCGAAGGGGTGCAGATGCCCGCCTGGCACCACCGCACCCCCTCCGGCGACGGCGTGAGCCTGGTCAACATCGGCGTCGGCCCGGCCAACGCCAAAACCATCACCGATCACCTCGCGGTGCTGCGCCCGGACACGATGACGATGATCGGGCACTGCGGCGGCCTGCGCAATCATCAGAGGCGCGGCGACTTCGTGCTGGCCACGTCCTATCTGCGCGCCGACCGCATCCTCGACGACATACTGTCGCCGGCCGTGCCGGTGATCCCGAACTACTGGCTGAACCGGTTCCTTCTCGACGCGCTCGAGGCCCGCAAGGCGTCCTACCGGCTCGGCCTGGTGTGCACCACCGACAACCGCAACTGGGAGTTCAACCAGGGCGCCACGCTGTCGGCGATGCGGGCGGCGCGCTGTCTGGCCGTCGACATGGAGTCGGCCACCGTCGCGGCCAACGGCTTCCGCTACCGCATCCCCAACGCCACGCTCCTGTGCGTTTCGGACAAGCCGCTGCACGCCTCGCCGAAGCTGGCGTCGAACGCCTCGGAGTTCTACGAAGCCAGCAAACGCGAACACCTCAGCATCGCGTTGTCCTGTCTGGACAGAGTGCGTCGGGAACACCCGGACGGCCTGCCGCACCACGACATCCGCTCCCCCGACGAGCCGCTGCTCGGCGCGCACTGATCACGGGAGGACCCGGCGGCGTCACTGCCGCAACGCGGGAAGCGTGACCTCGAACCGGCATCCGCCGGCCACATTGCGCACCGCGGCGCGGCCGTGGTGGGCTTCGACGATTCCGCGCACGATCGCCAGGCCGAGGCCGGCGCCGGCCGGCGGCGTTCTGGCGTGACTGCCGCGCCAGCCGGTGTCGAAGACGCGGGGAAGGTCGGCTTCGGGGATGCCGCCGCAGCCGTCGGTCACCGACAGCACCACGCCGTCGGAGGACCGATGCGCCGAAACCGCGACCGTACCGTCGGCGGGGGTGCGGCGGATCGCGTTGATCAGCAGATTGCCGAGCACGCGGCTCATCTCCTTGCCGTCGATCTCGACGGGAACGGGGTCGATGTGGCCGCCCACGAGCCGCACCCCGTGCTCGCGCGCCAGCGGGTCGGCGCCCGCGATCGCGTCGTCCACCAGGTCGTACACCGACATCCGGGACGGCGCCAGCTTCAGCGCTCCGGCTTCTATCTGAGACAACTCGAAGAGGTCGCCGACCATGGTGTTCAGCCGCTCGACCTCGGTGCGAATCTGGCGCAGATAACGGCGGGGGTCGTCGGCTATGCCGTCCTCGAGGGCCTCGGACATGGCGCGCAGCCCCGCCAACGGGGTGCGCAGGTCGTGTGAGATCCAGGCGAAGAGCTCCCGCCGGGAGGCCTCGAGAGCGCGTTCGCGCTCCCGAGATTCGGCCAGCTTGGCGCTGGTGACCTGCAGCTCCCGGGCCAGGTCGGACAGTTCGGCGGTTCCCGTCTCGGTCGGCGCGGCGAAGCGTCCGGCGTCGCCGAATGAGCGGGCCGCCAGCGCCAGCGCGTGGCTGTGGGTCGCCACCCGGCGGCCGAGCAGCACGGCGGTGACCAGCGACACCACGGCCGCCATGGCGACGACCGTGGTCACCACGAACAGGTCGTGGGCGGACAGAAACATCGCCCAGGCGACGGCAAGGGTTCCGGCAAGCATCGCGGTGACCGCGACGGCGGCGACGATCGTCACCGAGATCACGAGAGCGCGATGTCGCAGCAGACGCAGCGCGAAGGCGCCGACGACCCCGGCCGCGGCCGCGCCGAGGGAGGCGAAGAGGGCGATGACGAGGATGTCGTTCACTTACGTTCCCTCCTCGGCTTGCGAGCGGGCCGCGTTCTCCGGGACCTCGAGGCGGTAGCCCACGCCCCAGACGGTCTGGATCAGCTGCGGCCGAGCCGGATCGTCCTCGATCTTGCCGCGCAGCCTGCGCACGTGGACGGTGACGGTCGACAGGTCGCCGAAGTCCCAGCCCCAGACCTCGCCCATCAGCTCCTTGCGGCTGAACGCCCGGCCGGGATGTCGCATCAGGTAGGCGAGGAGGTCGAATTCGCGGACGGTCAAGGCCAGCTCGACGTCGCTTTTGGTCACGCGGCGGGCGGCCGGATCGAGCGAAAGGTTGGCGACGTCCAGCGCCGCGAGCGAGTCGACGACGACGGCGGAACGAGAGCGGCGCAGCACCGACTGCACCCGCAGGACCAGCTCGCGCGGGCTGAACGGCTTCGTGACGTAGTCGTCCGCGCCCACCTCAAGGCCCAGGACGCGATCGTCGGTGTCTCCGCGCGCGGTGAGCATGATGACGGGCACCGGCCCTTTGTCGCGCAATCTGCGGCAGACCTCCAGCCCGTCCATGCCCGGCAGCATCAGGTCCAAGACGACGAGGTCGGGCCAGTCGGCGTCCGCGTGCGCCAAAGCCGCGGGGCCGTCTTCGGCGCGCGCCACCTGGCAGCCGGCGCGGACGAGGTAGCCCTCAACGACCTCGGCGACAGTCGGGTCGTCGTCCACGACGAGCACGTGTCCAGGCGGCAGAGTCTGCATACGACCAGCCTCGCATCTCGTCGGGCCGGTTTCGACTTCACGGCGGTCGATGTCCGCATTCCGTAAGAATCCAAAGCCCCATTTACCGCGAATTCATTCGTAGAGTGCGACAGGTGACTGTCTATATCGCCGCGAACGCCGTCCCGTGGACGGGGGAACGATGAGCCTCGACACAAGCCGCGACGTCGTTTCCTGGCACACCGATCCCTACGCGGACGCGCTGCGCGCCGGCAGCGGCCCCCTGTTCCTCCGCCGCGACGACGGCTGGCTGATGCCGCTTGAAGTCGAGCGCTGGTGCGCGTGCGCCGACGCGGCGGACATGACGGCGCTGCGCCGCTGCGAAGGCGACGTCCTCGACGTCGGATGCGGCCCCGGACGGCTCGTCGCCGCCCTGACCGACCGCGATCACCGCGTCCTGGGCATCGACGTCAGCCAGGCGGCCGTCGACCGGACGTCGCAGCTGGGCGGGGCGGCCCTGCGTCGGTCCGTCTTCGAAGCCCTGCCCGGAGAAGGCAGGTGGAACACGGCGCTGCTCATCGACGGCAACATCGGCATCGGCGGCGATCCCGGCCCGCTGCTGGCGCGCATTGCTCAGCTGCTGGCCCCCGGCGGACTGCTGATCGCCGAAGCCGCGTCGATGGACGTCGACGAACGCGTCGAGGTTCGCATCGACGACGGAAGCGGCGGGACGGGCGCGACCTTTCCCTGGGCGCGGCTCGGCGTCCCCGCGCTGCTGAAATACGCCCGCGCCCTCGGGTGGCGCGTCGGCGAGCAGTGGAGCGCCTACGGACGTTGCTTCGTGGCCTTGCGGCGCGCGCGAAGCGCGTGAATCGTCAGCCACAGCGCGGACGCGGCGAACAGCCCCGCCGTAACCAGCAGCCAGCGAGAAAGGAACACGTCGGCGGGCAGGCCGGTGGACGACTCGTATCGGTCTACCTGCCCGGTGATCAGCGGGAACCACACCGCCAACAGGAGTCCGGACAGCAAAGCCGGCACGCGCACGAAACCGATCCAGGAGCGGCGCTTCTCGCCGAGGACCGCCCGCACGGCGCGGTCGGCGGCGGCGTACACCGGCAGCAGCACGAGGTCGTGCAGCACGGCCGCGCCGGCGAACCAGACGCCGACGGCCAGCCAGTCGTCGGCCAGCAGCCGCAGCCCCGCGTAGCCCGCGAGTGCGAAAGAGCCGAGCAGCAGCACGAGTTGCAGCGGTCCAGCGCCGTAGCGACGGCGAAATGCGGCGATCACAGCTCTCCAAAGGTCAGTCGGGACACCCACTTGGTGTTGAGGACGCCGGGAGCGGCGGGGACGATGATGCGGGCCGGGTACCCGTGGTCGGGCGACAGGTCGGCCCCGTTGACCCGCAAGGCGAGCAGCGACCGGGGATCGGCCACCTGGTTGGCGCGCAGCGCCACCTCGCGGAAGGATCCGGCGCGCTGGAGCGACTCCACCATCACGTCGGGCGGGTCGTCGTCAAAGCCGGCGAGCGCGGCCAGGTCCCGCAGCCGCACGCCCCGCCATTCCTGATCGGACGTAGACCAGCCCTCCACACAGGCGATCGGCAACGGCACGCTGTGCTGCTCCAGCTCTTGCAGCTGTTCCCGGGAAAGGTCGAGCCCGTCTCCGACTCCGTCGAGGATCAGCCGCCAGTTGGCGCCGAGGTCGGACTCTGTGAGCCCCACGGAGTCGGCGGTCTTGTTGATCTGGAAGCCGTTCGGCCCCGTACCCGGATCGCCGCCGCCGTGCGGGGCGAACAGCGCCGTGGCCCGCGCCAGCCCGTCGAAGCTTTGACCGGCCGTCGTCGCAAGCAACAGCAGGGAGCCGGCGCCGACCATGCCGAGGGCGCCGCGTCGCGAGATCGTCGGGGCGTCGGGCTCGGGCGAGGCCAGGCTGTCCTCGGCCCCGGACTCGGGCTCGGGCTCCTCGCCGTCGTCTTGTCCGCGTCCTCGCAGCGCCTGGAGGGCGCGGGGAAGCTTCAGCGCGGCATGAGCGACGAACGCCGCCATGAACACCCACGCCCCGTAGAAGTGCAGGGTGTAGAACGAGCCGGGAAAGACGTAGTTCAACTGGACGTTGAAGATCCCGGTGACGAACTCGAACAACCCGCCGCCGACCAGCAGGAGCAGCGAAAGTCGTTCCAACCCGTGCGCCGCGGATCGCGCCGGAGGCAGTTCGAACAGCTTCGGTATCACCGACCACAGCTTCGCCAGCAGGACGGGGACCAGCGCGATGCCGACCGTCACGTGCAGACCTTGATTGAGCCGGAACAGCCAGTACGGCCGGGTCGGCCAGTCGAACAGGTAGAACCCCAGCCACCCTTTGCCCGGCGTCTTGTCGTTGACGCCGGCCAGATCCGGGTTGTACGCGGCATACGACAGCAGCCCGGTGACGAAAAGCAGCGTGATCCCGACCAGCAGCACGACGCCGAGCACCGACGTCAGCCAGACTCCGCGCAGCGGACTGCGCCAAAACTCCGGAGTAGACGGCAATGTGATCTGCGGTCTGTCGCCCATGTCGCTCCCTCGAGGGTTCGTGCCTCGGCGCGTCGCGCCGCGTCGTCTTGACAAGGTAGGCCGCCGCGACGGTCGAAAGCTGCCGAAAAATATGACGAAACGCGGATGTTTGTCGCCGGGCCGGGCGAGATCTGACGGTTCCGTGACATCGCCGGCCGAAGCGCCCGAATCGAACGGCTTCGGCTTAAGGTGCGGGACGTGAATCCAGCAGACCGCACCGGCTTGCGCCGTGACCTGATCGCCTCCGGCGTCGCCGTCGCGCTCGTGGCGACGGCCGTCGTCGTCGGCACGGGCATCGAGGAGCGCGACGGGACCCTCGAGGTCGACTGGCCGCCGCTGTCCGCCGAGTGGCTTCCGCATCTTGGACCCGGCACCCCGGCCGCGCTCGCCGTGGCCGTCCTGGCGATCGGCTACGGACCGACGCTGGCGGCCAGGCTGCGCTGGCGGACGCTTCTGTTGAGCGGCTGGGTCGCCTCCATGGCGTGGATCTGGTCGCTGGCTCTCGTCGACGGCTGGTATCGCGGCGTCGAGAAGCAGCTCAACCAGAAAAACGACTACCTGCGCGTGGTCGACCGCTTCGACGACATCCCGGCCGCGCTGCGGACCTTCGTCGACCACATTCCGCTGCACTCGCCGGACAACTGGCCGGCTCATATCGCCGGGCATCCTCCGGCGGCCACCCTCACCTTCGTCTTCCTCGACCGGATCGGGCTCGGCGGCGGGGGCTGGGCGGCGGCGTGGTGCGTCACGATCGGGGCCACCGCCGTGATCGCCGTCCTCATCGCGCTGCGCGCCCTCGCCGACGAGACGCTCGCCCGCAAGGCCGCCCCGTTCCTGACTCTCGCCCCGGCCGCGGTCTGGTTCGGCGTTTCCGGCGACGCCTACTTCGCCGCCGTAGCCGCGTGGACGGTCGCGCTGCTGGCGCTCGCCGCCACCCGCACGACCCGTTTCCCCGCCGCCGCGGCCGGAAGCGGCCTGCTTTTCGGCCTGCTTGTCTACCTGTCCTACGGTCTGACCTTGTTCGCGGCCGTCGTCGCGGCGGTGCTGATCGTCGCCCGCGCGTGGCGACCGCTGCCGTACTTTTTCGCGGGCGCGCTTGTCGTGCCGCTGGCCTTCACGCTGGCGGGCTTCAACTGGTGGGAGGCGTACCAAGTGCTCGTCGTGCGCTACAACGAAGGCGCGGGCGGCACCCGTCCGTACAGCTACTGGGTCTGGGGCAACCTGGCGTGCACGGCGCTCGTCGTGGGTGCGGCGGGAGTCGCCGGCATCCGCCGACTCCTGGGGGCGGCCCCGTCGGCGATCCGGGGCGCGCTCACCGCGCGCACCTCCGAGACCGACCGCTTCGTCGCCCTGCTGCTGTCCGTCCTCGCCGCCGTGGCCGTCGCCGACCTGTCGGGCATGAGCAAGGCGGAGACCGAACGCATCTGGCTGCCGTTCACCTTTTTCCTGCTTGCCGCGGCCGCGCTGTTGCCGGAGCGCGGCCGACGCTGGTGGCTGACGGCGCAGGCGGTGCTCGCGCTGTCCGTCAACCACTTGCTCGTCACAAGCTGGTGAGGGGCCGAGAGTTCGTAACTTCATCCC
>JBOGDN010000188.1:0-6211 GCA_050742995.1 Stackebrandtia sp.
GATCGCCGGCCTCTACGCCGCCCGCCGCTTCCAGATGACGGCGATGCCGCAGCTGGTGAGCCTCTTCAACGCCGTCGGCGGCGGCGCGGCCGCGCTGCTTGTCGTCAACGAGCTGGTGGAGCGGCACACCGAAAGCGTGGGCACGACCGCGTCGGTCTTCGGGTCGCTCGACATCCTTATCGGACTGATCGCGTTCAGCGGATCGCTTGTGGCCGCCGGCAAGCTGCAGGGCTGGATCTCCGGAGCGCCGCTGGTGTTCCCCGGAGTGCGCGTGCTCAACGCCGCGCTGGCCGCCGGCTTCGTCCTGGGCGGCGTGTGGCTGATCGTCGACCCGACGAGCACGATCGCGCTGCTGACGCTTTCGCTGACGTCCCTGACGTTCGGCGTGACCATGTCGCTGCCGATCGGCGGCGCCGACATGCCGGTGGTGGTGTCGCTGCTGAACTCGTGCACCGGGATCGCGGTGGCGATGGCCGGGTTCGTGCTGGGCAACTCGATGCTGATCATCGCCGGCGCGCTTGTCGGCGCCTCCGGCGGAATCCTCACCATCTTGATGGCCTCGGCGATGAACCGCACCGTGCTCAACGTGATCGTCGGCGGCTTCGGCACCGGCGACTCCGGTCCGGCCGTCGCGGGCGGCGGCTCGGTGCGTCAGGCCAACGTCGACGACGCCGCGATCCAGCTCGGCTACGCCCAGAAGGTGATCATCGTGCCCGGCTACGGACTGGCCGCGGCGCGGGCGCAGCACGAGATCAGCGAGCTGGCGCAGTCGCTGCGCGACCGCGGCGTCGACGTGACGTTCGCGATCCACCCCGTGGCCGGACGCATGCCCGGCCACATGAACGTGCTGCTGGCCGAGGCCGACGTGCCGTATCCGCTGCTGAAGGACATGGACGAGGTCAACTCCGAGTTCGCGCGCACGGACGTGGCCCTCGTCGTCGGCGCCAACGACGTCACCAACCCCGCCGCCCGCCGCCCCGGCAACCCGGTGTCCGGGATGCCCATTCTCGACGTCGACCGCGCCAAGAGCGTGATCGTGGTCAAGCGGTCCCTCGGGCACGGCTACGCCGGCATCGACAACGAGCTGTACACCGACCCCAAGACCTCGATGCTCTTCTCCGACGCCAAGCAAGGCCTGTCGGGCATTCTCGCCGCGATGAAAACATTGGTCTCCTAATACCGCAACGTAAACCGCCCCGCGCTTTCCGTGACGAAACGCGGGGCGGTTCGCGTCGTTCGACCAAATGACGACAAAAAGGCGACCGGAAAGGCGAACCGCGCCGCGCTCTCAGGGGTAACCATTTAGTGAAAGGAATGCTAACCTCGCCGGTACGACCTGGCGTCTACCAGAGTGGGAGCACGCTAGTGGCTATCGACTATTCGGGAATTCCCCCGGTCCCCACCAACGTGCCGACGTCGGCCCGCGCCTATGGATGGATGCTCGGCGGCACGGACCATTTCGCGGTCGATCGACAATTCCTCCTCAATGTGCTGCCGACGTTCCCCGAGTGCGTGGACATCGCCAGACAAAACCGCCAATTCCTTTACCGGGCGGTGCGGTATCTGGCCCGAGACGCCGGAATCCGCCAGTTCGTCGACATGGGATGCGGGCTGCCGACCGACAACAACGTCCACCAAGTCGCCAAGACGTTCGCGCCGGACGCCCGCGTCGTCTACGTCGACGTCGACCCGATCGTGCTGGCGCACGGCGAGGCGCTGCTGACCGACCGCAGCACCGCGGTGATCACCGCCGACATACGCGACCAGGACGCCGTCCTCGACCACCCCGACTTCCGCCGGCTTATCGACTTCAGTCAGCCGATGGCGGTGCTGTTTTTCGGTGTGCCGCACTACATCGCCGACGCCGACGATCCTCGCCGGGTACTGCGGACGATCGTCGACCGGACCATCTCCGGCAGCTTCCTGGCCGTTTCGCATGTGGTCGCCGACGATCCGGGGACGGCTTCGGAGATGTGCGCGCACATATCGGCCGCCGGCATCCCCTGGCACACGCGCGTGCCGTCCCAAGTCGACGCCTTCGTCGACGGGCTGGAACCGGTGGAGCCAGGACTGGTGAATGTGGAGAACTGGCGTCCCGACCCGTCCCAGCCGCCGCTGCCTCGGCCCGACCAGGCGTTGGCCGGGCACCTCGGCGTCACCAAATACAGCCGGGACGTCTACGAATACGGCGGAGTGCTGCGCAAGCCCTAGAGCTGCTCAGGTTCTGTCTCGATCGCGCCGGCCGAGGCTTGGTCGTTCGTCCTCCGCACCGTCGAGCAGACCGAAGCGGGCGATGTTGGCGTCGGCGATCCCCTGGATCCGTGCGACGAGGTCCGGCCGCGGCGAGTCGCCGAACAGGTGCGCGTAGCGCTTCTGCAGCCGCAGGTAGGCGTCGACGGGCACGCGCCTGCGAAGCTTCGTCACACCCGTCACCTCGCCGTGCTCGGCTTCGAAGACCGGGAACAGCCCGCACTCTTTGGCCAGTCGCGCCACGGCGATCGCGTCGCGCGGGCGGCCGCCCCAGCCGAGCGGGCACGGCGTGAAGACGTGCAGGTAGCGCGCGCCGCGGATCTTCACGGCGCGGCGCACCTTGTCTTCGAGGTCGTGCGGCTCGGAGACCGTCGCCGTGGCCACGTATGGAATCTGATGCGCTATGGCGATCAGGGGGACGTTCTTCCCCCGGCTGAACGGGTTGCCGGGCTCGTCGCCGGAGCGCCGCACGCCGGTGTTCATGTAGGCCTGGTTGTCGTAGCCGACGTACAGGACGTCGTGGTTGCGCTCGAACATTCCGGACAGACAGCTCAATCCGACGTCGACGATTCCGCCGTCGCCGCCCTGGCTGACGACCCGCACGTCGTCGCGGCCCTTGACCTTCAGCGCCGCGGCGATTCCGGCGGCGACGGCGGGCGCGTTGCCGAACAGCGAGTGCATCCAGGGGATCTGCCGGGCGGTCTCCGGGCAGGGGGCGGAGACGACTTCGGGACAGCCGGCGGCGTCGGCGACGACGATCTGCCCGCCCGCGGCGCGCATCGCCGCGTCCAGGACGTAGCGCGCGCCAAGCTCCTCGCCGCAACCCTGGCAGGCGACGTGGCCCGACGTCAGCGAGTCGGGCCGCATCTGGTCGGCCGGTACGGTCCGCTCCCGGGGTTCGAGCAGTCGACTGCCGGCAGCGTAACCGCCGACCTGGTGGACCTTGGTCGCGCTGACGGTCATGGCATGCTCCTCGCCGGGCGCAGCGCGGCGCCGACGCCCGAGTCAGGCTGGTGCGCGGTCGTCGACCGCGCCAGTTCGATTTCGACGCGCTCGGCATCCACGTCGAGAAAGGTCAGCTCCTCAAGGGCGCCGCAGATCGCGTCGTCGAACAGGTCGCGCAGCGAGGCCGCGGTGACGGGACGGCCCCCCAGCCCCGCGATCACCGTGGACACCCGCGTCGGGTCGGCTTCGAGCGCGAGACGCACGTCGCCGGAGACGACTCCCCCGACGCCGACGGCCAGCGCCTTTTCCAGCACCACGACGCGGCGGGCGTGCCGCAGCGCCTTGCGCACCGCTTCGGACGGGAACGGTCGAAACGACGTGATCGCGACCGCGCCGATCTTGACGCCGGCTTCTCGCATCTCGTCGACGACGTTCTTGACCGTGCCGACCACCGATCCCAGCGCCACGACGACGCACTCGGCGTCGTCGACGCGGTAGGGCCGCAGCAGTCCTGAGGTGTCGCGCCCGAAGTCGCGGGCGAACCGCGCCGCCACTTCGGGAATCACGTCGAGGGCCCGGCGCTGTTTGGCGTGCGCCAGGCAGCGGACCTCGGTGTAGGCCTCCGGGCCGACAAGCGCGCCGATCGTCACGGGATCGTCTGGGTCGAGCCGCTGTCGCGGCCGATACGTCAGGATGAACTCGTCCACTTGCTCCTGCTGGGGCACGTCGACGCGTTCGTAGGCGTGGGCAAGCACGAAACCGTCCACACACACCATCACCGGCGTCGAGAGCCGCTCGGCGATCTGGAACGCCTGGATGTGCAGGTCGAGCGCTTCCTGGCTGGTTTCGGCGTACAGCTGGATCCATCCCGAGTCGCGCTGCGACATGGCGTCGCTGTGGTCGTTCCAGATGTTGATCGGCGCCCCGATCGAGCGATTGCCGACCGTCATGACGATGGGCAGGCCGAGGCCGGAGGCGTTGTAGAGCACCTCTGCCATGTACAGCAGGCCCTGGCTGGCCGTGGCGGTGTAGGCGCGCGCGCCCGCGGCGGAGGCACCGACGGCCGCCGAAAGCGCGGCGACCTCGGACTCGACGTCGACGCACTCGCAAGGAGCCAGCCGGCCGGACGTCACCATCGCGCTCAGCGTCTCGACGATGTGGGTCTGCGGCGTGACGGGGTAGGCGCACACCACCTCGGGCCGGCACATCCCGACCGCCTCGGCGACGGCGCGCGAACCCTCGATCTGCTTAAGCATGTGGCAGCACCTCAAGTTGACTTTCCACCTAGGCGAACGCGCCCGCCGCGGCCGATCGCGTCGCTCGCGTCCTGTCTATCCGACCCGGAAGCTCCGCGAAGAGGGTCTTGGGTCCCGCTACGTGCGCCGACGGTCCCGATCTGAACGGGGAGTTAGGTTCTGGTTGCGGCGAACTCCGCGCCGCCGGGCGCGTCTGCGCCTATCGTGGCGACAGGCAGACGAAGGAGGCCGGAGATGCGGACGGCGCTGTGTCAGATCCCCGTGGGCGACGATCCGAAGGAAAACCTCGACCGGATCCGCGAGTCGTTGCGGGATTGTCGCGACGCCGACTTGGCGGTGTTCCCCGAGGCCGCGCAGGTGCGCTTCGGCAACGACCTGGCCGCGTCGGCCGAGCCGCTGGACGGCCCGTTCGTCTCCGCGCTGCGCCAGGCGGCCGCCGAGCAGTCGACCGCGCTGGTGGCGGGCGTCTTCGAGCCGGCAGCCGACGGACGCGTCTACAACACCGCCGTGGCCGTCGACTCCGACGGCCGGCTGACCGGCCGGTATCGCAAGATCCACCTGTTCGACGCGTTCGACTATCGCGAGTCCGACTACGTCGTCGCCGGCGACGAACCGGTCGTCGTCGAGCTCGCAGGAGTCCGCGTCGGCCTGGCGACCTGTTACGACGTGCGCTTCCCCGAGTTGTTCCGCGCGCTCGTCGACGCCGGAGCCGACGTCTTCGTCGTCATCGCCGCCTGGGCGCAGGGCTGCTTCAAAGAAGAGCACTGGTGCACGCTGGCGCGGGCCAGGGCGATCGAGAACACCACCTGGACAGTCGCGGTCGACAAGGCGCCAGACCGCACTCCCCCGCCGCGCGGCGGCCTCACCGGCGTCGGCCGCAGCATGCTCGTCGACCCGATAGGCGTGGTCCGCGCCGATCTGGGACCGCATTCAACCGTGCAATCGTGCGACGTCGACTTGGAGCTGACCGCGAAGGTGCGCCAGACCCTGCCGTCGCTGAAACATCGCCGCCTGAGCTAGGGCGGCGATGTCGGGGTCGGCGCCTATGCTCCCCGCATGATCAACGGTGCGCACGTCATCATCTACAGCCGCGACGCGGAAGCAGATCGGGCCTTCTTCAGGGATGTGCTGAACTACCGGCACATCGACGCCGGCGACGGCTGGCTGATTTTCAAACTCCCGCCGGCCGAAGTCGCCGTGCATCCCACAGGCGGCCCGGAGTCCCAGGAGTTCTATTTCATGTGCGACGACGTCGAAGCGACCGTCAAGGAGCTGACGTCCCACGGGATCGAGTTCACGCAGCCGGTCACCGACCAAGGCTGGGGACGGTTGACCAGGTTCCGGCTGCCGGGCGGCGGCGAAGTGGGCATGTACGAACCCCGCCACGAACGGGCGACAGACCTCTGAACAGTGTGCTCCTGCGCTGAGCCGGGCGTCGAGGACCCTGGCATTGCCGTCATGCGACGGACGGCGACTTACGTCGAGGCCGACGTCGGGATGGCCGACGACCACACGACGGCCGCCTGGGTGTTCGACGTGGATCTGTGGGGACGCTGCGGTCAGGGACCGACCGAGACGGCCGCGCTTTCGGCCGTCGCCGCTGAGATCGGCGACGACGTGGAACTAGTCGTCGAAGAGCGGATCATCGGCGACGAGCAGGCGTTCGCTCGCGATCACCGCCCGGCGACCCGGGAGGAACGCGCCGCCACGCTGGCGATCCTGGATGCGGCTCGCCGGGAGACTCTCGCGCTGATCAGCGC
>JBOGDN010000189.1:0-16784 GCA_050742995.1 Stackebrandtia sp.
AGGCGGAGGTGCTGCGGCATACCGGTGTTGTATGCCGCGGCGCCGACAACGCCGCGAGGCGCCGCCTGGTGGACGCGCAGCAGGAAACGGGGCCCTCACACAGGCCCTAAACGTCGAAGACCGCGCCGGCGTGCACGACCGAGATCGGTCCGTTGTAGACAGATCTTGCTTCGGCGAGCGTCTGCTCCTCGCTGCCCCAGCGTCGTACCAGGTGGGTCAGGAGCAGGCGTCCCGCGCCGGCCTTGGCGGCGCACTCCCCGGCTTCGCGCCCGGTCAGGTGCACGCCGGGGGGATTGTGCCTTCCCTCCAGATACGAAGCCTCGCACAGGAAGACGTCGACGCCATCGGCCAGCCGCTCCAGCGGCTCGCACTGGCTGGTGTCCGAGGAGTAGGCGAACGAGCGTCCCTCGTGTTCGATGCGCACCCCGAAGGTTTCGACCGGGTGGGCGACCTGGTCTACGGTGACGGTCAGCGGTCCAATCGTGAACGTGCCGGGCGTCAGCGTGTGGAACTCGTAAACGTCAGACAGCGACCTGCACGCCGACTCGCCGTCGCCGCCGTAGGCGTCGGAGAGCCGGCGCTCGGTACCGCCGGGTCCGTACAGCGGAACCCGGGGATAGGGCGCCCCCGGCGCATACCGCCGCATAACGACGTATGGGCACGCGTCCATGATGTGGTCGGCGTGCAGATGGGTGAGCAAGATCGCGTCTATGCGATACGGGTCGATATGTCGTTGCAAAGCGCCGAGCGACCCGGAGCCGAAGTCCAGCAGCAGAACGAAGTCGTCGGCTTCGATCAGATAGGACGAACACGGCGAATCCGGGCCCGGAAAACTCCCGGCGCAGCCGACAACGGTCAGTTTCATGGTCACGAGCCCACCTCCACGAGGCCATGTCGCCCCCGCACCGGGACGACTTCGCGGGCCCGCACCTGCGACAGATGCGGCCCCAGAAAACGGCGGGCCAGCCGTTCGAAGTCGCGTGTGTCTCCAGTCGTGAGAAATCGCAGCGACTCTGCCGACGCGACGACGTCGCTCGTCGCTGTCGTCTCCGATTCTCCGGGCTCCCGCAACAGGTCCCGGTCGGCCAGCAGCCGATAGACGTCCCTGGCGACTTCCTCAGCACTGGACACAAGCGTCACTTCGTCTCCCATCACCAAACCGATGAGCCCGGCCAGCAGCGGATAATGCGTACAGCCCAGCACCAAAGTGTCCACCTGACTGCGCTGTAGCGGCTCAAGGTAGCCCTGTGCCAAGCCAAGCAACTGTCGCCCAGTTGTCAGTCCTCGCTCCACAAACCCCACGAACGCCGGGCACGCGACGCTTGTCACCTCTGCCGAAGGGACGGCGTGAAAGGCATCCTCATAGGCGCCGCTCGTTACCGTCGCCGTGGTGCCGATCACCCCGACGCGGTTGTTGCGCGTGACCGTCACCGCCCGGCGCACCGCGGGCCGGATCACTTCCACCACGGGGACGTCGTAGCGCTCCCTCATGTCGGCCATGCTCGCCGAGCTCGCCGAATTGCAGGCGACGACCAAGACCTTCACGCCCTGATTCACCAGGTAGTCGCATGATCGCAGCGACAGCCGCCGCACCTCGGCTATGGGCCTGGGACCATAAGGGACGTTAGCGGCGTCGGCCATGTAGAGCAGCCGCTCCGCGGGCAGCAGGTCTCGAATCGCCCGGGCCACTGTCAGCCCGCCGACACCAGAGTCGAAGATCCCTATGGGGGCTTCCGTCATGACAGGCCAGACTACGCGGCCGCGTCGGCGGGCCCCACTCGATGGACACCGATGTGTCAGGAACCCGACACGGTGTCGCTAGACACATCGAGAGTTTTGGATTTTCGAACCAAAGGAAAACTACCGCGATTTTCCGACGATTCGAAGGTTCAGACGCTTCCCAGCATCACGACGCCGCCGACGAACATGACGGTGCTCGCGCCGAGCAGAATCCACGGCACGTAGCGGTAACGAATCGTGACGAACGACACGATGACCAAAATCAAACCGAAGACGCCCGCGGCGATGAACAAGGGTTCGAACCAGCCCGGGGTGTCGCCCATCGTCACGAACATGCCTATCGTGCCAAGCGGCAACCCGGCCACGGCCAGCGTCACGGCCCACGCGCTGACGCCCATGAGCCGCCGAATGCGCAGGTCCGGGACGGTTTTGGCGCGGGCGACCGAGGCGGCGGTCGCGGCGAGCAACGGAGGCGGAGGAGCGGCGACGGCCGCCGGTTCGCCGGCTGCCCAGGCCTGCGGCGCGGGCTCGGCCGACGTCTGCGTCGCGGCCTGCGGAGCTTCAGCGGTGTTCACGTCGGCAAACTTTACCAACGTCGCCTAAGAGCTCCTAACTTTGTCCCGTTTCCTGCTGCGCGTCTACCAGACGCGACGGCCTGCGAAGCGCCGTCGTTCGAGTTTTACTCGCGGCGTTGTCGGCACTCCTGCATCCAACACCGGGACGCGGAAGCACCTCCGCCTTGCTCTTGTCTGCGCGATCACGCGGAGCTTGCGGCCGTACAGCGGCTTACGACCGTCGCACTCGCCTGGAGACCGCTCGCCACGGAAGAGGACAAAGTCAGGAGCTCTAAGAACGCGCGTCCGCGCACGCCGTCGGCGGCCGGCTCGCCGCGCGACGTCAGGCCCACACCTGGCCGTCCAGGGTCTCGGCCGCGGAGTCGGGCTCGGCGGTGTACGCGCCCGTCGACAGGTACTTCCATCCGGCGTCGGCCACCAGCAGCACGATGTCGGCCGCGCGGCCCTCCCGCGTCGCCTCGGCGGCCAGCGCCAGGGCCGCGTGCACGACCGCCCCGGTGGACAGCCCGGCGAACAGCCCCTCGACGGACAGCAGCTCGCGGGTGCGGCGCAGCGCGTCCGCCGAACCCACCGAGAAGCGCCGGGTGAGCACCGACTCGTCGTACAGCTCCGGGACGAAGCCCTCGTCGATGTTGCGCAGGCCGTACACCAGGTCGCCGTAACGCGGCTCGGCCGCCACGATCGCCACCCGCGGGCTGCGTTCGCGCAGGAACCGCCCGACGCCCATGAGCGTGCCGGTGGTGCCCAGGCCCGCCACGAAATGCGTGAGGCTCGGCAGGTCGCGCCACAGCTCCGGACCGGTCGTCTCGTAGTGGGCGCGGGCGTTGGCGGCGTTGGAGTACTGGTCGAGCATCACCCAGTCGGTGTGCTCGGCAGCCAGCTTCCGGGCCTTGGCGACCGCGGCGTTGGAGCCGCCGGCCGCCTCGGAAAACAGCACCCGGACGCCGTAGGCGGCAAGCAGCTGCTTGCGCTCCTCGGAAGTGTTCTCCGGCATGACGCATACCAGGTTGAAACCGCGCTGCCGCGCGGTCATCGCCAGCGCGATGCCGGTGTTGCCGCTGGTGGGCTCCAGGATCGTGTCGCCTTCGGAAAGCCGCCCGTCCTTGACGGCCTCGTCGATCAGGTAGCGGGCCGGGCGGTCCTTGACGCTGCCGGTCGGGTTGCGGTCTTCCAACTTCGCCCAGATCCGGACGTCGTCCGAAGGCGACAGCCGCGGCAGACCGACAAGGGGCGTGTCGCCGACGGTGTCGGCAAGGCTGTCGTAGCGGGCCATGACGGACTCAGCCTCCGGCGACGGCCGGGAGGATCGTGACCGAGTCGCCGTCGGACAGCTCCGTCTTCAGGCCGCCGGTGAAGCGGACGTCTTCGTCGTTGACGTAGACGTTGACGAAACGGTGCAGGTTGCCCTCTTTGGTGACGACGCGGTCGCGCAGGCCGTCGTGCCTGGAGTCGAGGTCGACGAACAGGTCGTCGAGGGTGGCGCCGGCGCCGGTCACGGCCTTCTTGCCGTCGGTGTGGCCGCGAAGAATCGTGGGTATGCGCACTTCGATAGACATGGAAATCCTTACGTAATTTATGACAAATGGGTCACGAAGGCCGCGACGACGGCTGCGCGGGGCACGGTCGGCTGGCTTTTGACTGGCGCACGCGCGGCCGTGCCGCGGCCAATGCGCGTCAACAGTCGTAGACGACTATGTCGGGAGTGTGTCCGAATTTGTACGACTGGACCGCGTAGGCGTCGCCGGCCGCGGCGATCGGCTCCTCGGTGACGCGGCCGTCGACGATGCGGAAGGAACGGACCTCGGCGACCTCGGGGTCGCGCGTGGAGATCAGCACATAGTGGGCGTCGGGCTCGCCGGCGAATTTCACGTCCGTGCGGGACGGGTAGGCCTCGGTGGCGGTGTGGGAGTGGTAGATCACCGCGGGGATCTCGTCGGCGTCGTCCATGTCGCGCCAGACGCGCAGCTGCTCGGCCGAGTCGAAACGGTAGAAAGTGGTGCTGCGTTCGGCATTCAGCATGGGGATGTGCCGCGTGGGCTCGCCGGTGTTTTCGGGCGCGGCGATCACGCCGCATGCCTCGTCGGGATGATCCGCGCGGGCATGGGCGACCATCGCCGCCACCAACGCATGATCTATCCGCAACACGGCGACAAGATTACACTCGGACGCGCCGCCGGCGCCATCGTGCGAGAACTGCGCCACAGCCGGAATAACCCGCGACTCGCGTGCCTCGCCGCCGGTCGCCGTCGTCGTGTGCGCCTCGCGCGACCGAGGCGTCAGTAGGCTCGCAGGATGTCCGCCAGTGAAAGCATCCGCGGCTCGACAGCGCTGCACACCGACCACTACGAGTTCACGATGGTCTCGGCGGCGCTGCGGGACGGCACCGCGCACCGTCGCTGCGTCTTCGAAACCTTTGCCCGCAGGCTGCCGACGGGGCGGCGGTACGGGGTGGTCGCCGGAATCGGACGGCTCGCGGAGCTGCTCGCCGACTTCAGGTTCTCCCCCGGCGACGTGGAGTTCCTGCGCGGCGCGGGAGTCGTCGACGAAGACACCGCGCGCTGGCTGGCCGACTACCGCTTCGGCGGGGACGTCGACTGTTACGCCGAGGGCGAGCTGTACTTCCCCGGCTCGCCCGTCTTGACCGTCTCGGGCGGCTTCGCCGAGTGCGTGATGCTTGAGACGCTGGTGTTGTCGGTGCTCAACCATGACAGCGCCGTGGCCTCGGCGGCGGCGCGGATGGTGACGGCGGCGCGGGGGCGGCCCATCATCGAGATGGGGTCGCGCCGCACCCACGAGGAGGCGGCCGTGGCCGCGGCGCGCGCGGCCTACCTGGCGGGGTTCGTCAGCACCTCGAACCTGACGGCCGGACGTCGCTACGGCATCCCCACCGCGGGCACCTCCGCGCACGCCTTCACGCTGCTGCACAACGACGAGCCGTCCGCGTTCGCCTCGCAGGTGGCGCGGCTGGGGTATGACACGACGCTGCTCGTCGACACCTACGACATTTCACAGGGGATTCGCCACGCGGTCGCCGCGGCGGGGCCGAACCTGCGGGCGGTGCGTATCGACTCCGGCGACCTGGACGTTATGGCGCATCAGTCGCGGGAGCTGCTGGATTCGTTGGGCGCCAATGAGACCGCCATCGTCGTCTCCGGCGACCTCGACGAGTACTCGATCGCCACGCTCGCCGCGGCGCCGGTCAACGTCTACGGCGCCGGGACCGCGGTGGTGACCGGATCGGGGGCGCCGACGGCGAACATGGTCTACAAGCTCGTCGAAGTGGACGGACGTCCCGTGGTGAAACGGTCGGAGAACAAGGCCACCATCGGCGGACGCAAGACCGCGATCCGGCGGCACAAGCTCACCGGCACCGTCGTCGAGGAGGTCGTGGTCTCGCAGGGGACGCCGGAGCCGCGATCCGGGGACCGGGCGCTGCAGCGTCCGCTGATGCGCGGCGGCGAGCTGGTCGCGGATCTGCCCTCGCTTGCCGACTCGCGGGCGCTGCTGCGCGACGGGCTGATCGCCATTCCCTGGGAGGGCTTGAAGCTGTCGCCGGGCGACCCGACGGTGCCCGTGGTGATGCAGTAGACGAGTGCGGCAGACGTCAGCCGACGCGCGGGTCGCCGACGAGTTCCACGCCGGCGTGGCGCATCTCCTTCAGCGCCGAGTCGACGGTCTGCCGCGCCACCCCGGCGGTGAGGTTCAGCAGCACCGTGACGGCGAATCCCTCCTCCGCGGCGTCCGTCGCGGTGGCGCGCACGCAGTGGTCGGTGGCGATGCCGACCACGTCCTCGGCGTCGACGTCGCGTTCGCGCAGCCACTCTGCCAGCGAGGTCTCGCCGGATGAGCCTTCGAATCCCGAGTACGCCGCCGAGTAGGCGCCCTTGTCGAACACGGCGGTCGGCTCGACGGTCAGGGACGGGTGGAACTTCGCGCCGTCGGTGCCGACGACGCAGTGCGGCGGCCAGGTGTCGACGAAGTCGGGCTCGAGAGAGAAGTGGTGCCCCGGGTCGATGTGGTAGTCGCGGGTGGCGACTACGTAATCCCAGCGGTCGGCTTGCTCGTCCGCGTAAGCCGAGATGTCGGCGGCGACCGACGCGCCGCCGTCCACTCCCAGCGAGCCGCCCTCGCAGAAGTCGTTTTGGACGTCGACGATGATAAGCGCGCGTGCCATGGGACAAGCGTATTCCTCACTTGGGGCGGCCTCAACCGGCATGTGCGTCGGCGGCGGGTCGTCCGTTCGGCCCGTCTCTCAGGCGTCCTTGGATTCGCCGTCGCCCTCGTCCGCCGACTCGACGGCCTGCTTCGACTCGACGCGGTCGACCACGTCGACGGGAGCGCCGTGACCGCCGGCGGCCGCCACCATCGTGCCGAACTTCTCGTCGAAGGCCGGGCTTTCGGAGCGGATGCGCGGCATGCGGTCGAAGTTGCGCAGCGGGGGCGGGCTGGTCGTGGCCCACTCCAGGGAGCGGCCGAAGCCCCACGGGTCGTTGGTCTTCACGAGTCGGCCGGCTTTCCACGACTTGTAGATGTTCCATATGAACGGCAGGGTCGAGGCGCCGAGGATGAACGCGCCGATCGTGGAGATCGTATTCAAGAGGGTGAAGCCGTCGGCGACCTGATAGTCGGCGTAGCGACGAGGGAAGCCCTCGTTGCCCAGCCAGTGCTGCACCAGGAACGTCGTGTGGAACCCGATGAAGGTCAGCCAGAAGTGCACCTTGCCCAGCTTCTCGTCGTACATCCGCCCCGAGACCTTCGGGAACCAGAAGTAGACGCCGCCGAACACGGCGAACACGATGGTGCCGAACAGGACGTAGTGGAAGTGGGCCACCACGAAGTAGGTGTCCGAGACGTGGAAGTCGATGGGCGGGCTGGCCAGCAGCACGCCGGACAAGCCGCCGAACAGGAACGTGGTCATGAAGCCCAGCGAGAACAGCATGGGCGTCTCAAAAGTGAGCTGGCCGCGCCACATGGTGCCGATCCAGTCGAAGAACTTGATGCCGGTGGGCACGGCGATCAAGAACGTCATGAACGAGAAGAACGGCAGCAGCACCTGGCCGGTGGCGAACATGTGGTGCGCCCACACGGCCATCGAAAGCGCGGCGATGGAAAGCGTCGCCCCGACCAGCGTCTTGTAGCCGAAGATCGGCTTGCGGCTGAAGACAGGGATGATCTCGGAGACGATGCCGAAGAACGGCAACGCGACGATGTAGACCTCGGGGTGGCCGAAGAACCAGAACAGGTGCTGCCACAGCATCGCCCCGCCGGTCTCGGAGTCGAACACGTGCGCGCCGAGGGTCCGGTCGGCCATCACCGCCAGCAGCGCGGCCGCCAGGATCGGGAAGACCATGAGCACCAGCAGGCTGGTGATCAGAATGTTCCACGTGAAAATCGGCATCCGGAACATGGTCATGCCCGGCGCCCGCAGCGTCAGGATCGTGGTGATCATGTTGACGGCGCCGAGGATGGTGCCAAGACCGGAGATCACCAGGCCGACGAACCACATGTCGGCGCCCACGCCCGGCGAGTTGATCACGTCCGAAAGCGGCTGGTAGGCGAACCAGCCGAAGGCGGCGGCGCCTCCCGGCGTGAGGAAGCCCCCGACCACCATGATGCCGCCGAAGAGGTAGAGCCAGTAGGCGAAGGCGTTCAGCCGCGGGAAGGACACGTCCGGAGCGCCGATTTGCAGCGGGACGACGAAGTTGGCGAAGGCGAAGAGGATCGGCGTGGCGAAAAGCAGCAGCATGATCGTGCCGTGCATGGTGAACAGCTGGTTGAACTGCTCCACCGACAGGAACTGCATGCCGGGCCGGGCAAGCTCGGCGCGCATCAGCAGCGCCATGAAGCCGCCGATGCCGAAGAAGGCGAACGACGTGACCAGGTACATCAAGCCGATCTGCTTGGCGTCGGTGGTGCGCAGCGTGCGCGCCATCCACGAACCACGCGGTTGTCGGCGCACCGGTGACTGGCGTGCCACGATCGGCTTCGGTGAAACCGTTGTCACCTGCGGTCCTCCTGATATCTGCCTGGCCAGCCGCCGGTTGCAACGCTTGTGGACACGGCTGAAGCGGCCACCTCATGTCTGGCGAATCGCAGAATAGCCGCACAGCCGCCGCCGACGTTCGACGGGGTGTGGAAGACGGCGACGCCTGACGGATCTGAATCCGTCCGACGCCGCCCGGCTCGCCCGGGCGCGACTTTTCGGAGGTGGCCCGCGCGGCTGTTGTGGTTGAGGCGGGCGGGAAACCTCCCGAGCTTCATCGTCGGGAAAAGCACCCCGAACCCAGCCGGCGTCGTCCTCGAGCGGGCCACCGGTGTCCTCGCCGACGGGTCGCTGCTACCGGACTCGGGACGGGGCCGCTCGCCCTGGCGTGGTTTCCCTTGCTGTGGCAGGATGCGTCGAATGCAGGGTTGGGACGGTTCGAACGGTCCCCGGCGGTTTCATCACGGTGGCACAAACGACACCTTCCAGGTGGGCGACGAGGTCGTCAAGGAGTACACCGGGCCGGACGCGCACCGGCATGCGGACACCGAGGCGCGCGTGCTTCGTGCGGTCGCCGCGAAACTGCCGGTTCCCGCGGTCCGGTCGATCGCCGGCGCCCGGCTCAGCTTCGACTTCGTCCCGGGACGGCACGCCCAGGACCTGCTCACTCCCGACACCGCCGGAGAGATCCTGGCCGCGTGCGGCCGCGTGCTCGCCGACATCCACGCGGCACCGCTTTCGCTGGTCACCGAGGACAAATCCGTGTCCGGCGTCTTGGTGCACGGCGACTTCGGTCCGAACAACATCCTGCTCGCCGAGAACAGCCTGAACGTCGCCGCGGTGCTCGACTGGGAGTGGGCGCACCCCGGAGAGCCGCTTGAGGACCTGGCGTGGTGCGAATGGGTCGTGCGCACCCATCACCCCGACTGCGTGGACGCGCTGCCGCACCTGCACCACGGATACGGCGCCGCCGCGGCGCCGTGGCCACAGCGGCGCGCGGCGATGCTTTCCAAATGCCGCACGTTTCAGGCCCACGCGAGGCGACGGCACGACGGCACCGCCTCGATGTGGCAGCGCCGCGCCGCGATCACCGCGGCGTGGCACGTGGCGTGACGAAGCTGTAGGCGCGCTTTCAGCGCCTCACGCCGGGCTCGAGCGCGGCGGCGACGCGCTTCACGAGCATCGCGGTTTCGTATCCGACCAGCCCCAGGTCGCAGCCGGCTCGCGCGAGCACGGCCACCTGAGCCCTGTCGCCGACGGACATCAACAGCAGAACCCCCTCGTCCATGTCGACGACGGACTGCCGCACTCCTCCGGCGCTGAGCACCTTGGCGGCGCCCGTGGTCAAGCTCGCCAGGCCGCTGGTGATCGCGGCGAGCTGATCGGCGCGGTCGGTGGGCAAGCCGGCGGACACGGCCAGGGCAAGGCCGTCGACGGAAACGGTCAACGCGTGGGCCACGTCGGGCACTTTTTGGACAAACGAGGTCAACAACCAGTCCAACTCGCCGACTTGGCCTTGTTCTGCTGCGGTCATCAGTGTGGTCCTTGTCGCTCGTAGATCAGGCTATCGGGATTCCGGCGGCTGCGGATCCCCAGTCGGCGATTCGCTCGCTGCCGCGATTCCTCCGGCGAAGCCGGACAGGCGGCTGCGGATCTCGTCGGGATCGATTCCGTCCACGCCCGGACGTGAAGCGCCCGGCGCGTCCTCGACGCCGCCGGGCAGCAGCCGCTCGCCCGGTCGTCGTCGCGGCAGCGAGGCGTCATCCGCGTCTGGCGGTGTCGAGTACATGTCCCGATGTGTCTGAGCGATCATCTTCCGTGTCTTGTCATACGCGACGTCCCCGGCCCCCGCGCGCCAACTCAGCGAGCCCGGGGGCTGGGAAGGGGAGTCGCCGGAGCCGGTAGACGGCATGAACCAGTCCGTCTGCCCCCGCCCCTGCGGCCGCGTCTGCGGCATCGGTCGGCCGCGGTCGGGCTCGGCGCCCGCGGCGGGCGTGCGCGAGCGGGGAACGATGGCGCCGTAGGAGTGCGACGAAGGGCGTTCGCCGGTCCCGGTCATCGGAAGGGCCGCGGGCTCGGCGGCCAGCGCAAGCGGTCCGGCCGACGGCATCGGCTGACCGTACATGTCGAACCGGTCGGGTCGGGGTCCTCCGCCGGGGCGCAGCCGGGGATCGACGCGGGAGTCCTTGGCGATCAGCAGCTCGGGCAGGCGGGCCACGGCGAGGGTGCCTTTGCCCGCGGTGGAGTGCAGCTGCACCTCGATGCCGTGCCGGGCGGCGAGCCTGGCCACCACGAGCAGGCCCATGGTCCCGGCAAGCGACGAGGTCAGCCCGGAGGGCTCCGACAGCCGCGCGTTGATCTCGGCGACCTGCTCGGGCGGCAGGCCGATGCCTTCGTCGGCGACGCTGACGACGACTTCGTGCACGGTGCGGCGCGTGGCCACCCGCACCTTGGTGTGCGGCGGTGAGAACAGCGCGGCGTTTTCCAGCAGCTCGGCGAGCAGGTGCACCACGTCGCCGACGGCGTTGGCCACGATGGGCGCCTCGGCGGAGTCTTCGACGACGACGCGTTCGGAGTCTTCGATCTCGGCGGCCGCCTCGGCGACGGCTCTGGCGACCGGGGTGGCGGAGTTGTGGCGTCGTCCGGGGTCGCCGCCGGCGAGCAGCAGCAGGTTCTCCTCGTTGCGGCGCATCCGCGAGGCGAGGTGGTTGAGGGCGCGCAGCCGGGAGACGCTGTCGGGGTCGCGTTCGACGGCGGTGAACTCGTCGAGCATGTGCAGCTGCCGCTGGACGAGGCTCTGGCCGCGACGCGCAAGCGCGATCATCATCGCGGCCACGTCGAGCCGCAGCATCGCCTGGTCGGCGGCAAGACGCAGCGCTTGGCAGTGCACCACCGTGAACGCCTGCGACACCGCGCCGATCTCGTCGGCGGGGCCGGGACGCTCGGTTCTGGCCTTGTCTTCGGCGGAGGCCGTGATATCGGTGACCTGTTTTTCGCTGCGGGCCTCGGTCATCTCCGCCACCGCCATGGGCAGGGTGTCGCCGGCGGCCGTCAGGGCGTCGTGCCGCAGGGAGCGCAGCCGCTTGCTGATCCGGATCGCCAGGAACATGGCGGTTCCGAAGGACAGGACGACGACGAGCAGCACCGCCGTCACGGTGATCACGGCCGTCTGCCGCGAGTCGGAGCTCAGCGCCTTCGCGTCGGAGCTGAGGTCTTGCGTGATCGTCGACTCGATCTGGTGCAGCTTGTTGATCTTCTCGGACTGGGCGGCGTCCCACTCCTGCGAGGAGAACTCCATGGGACGCTGGCCGAGCAGGTCGTTGATGATCTGGTCGGAGCGGTCGATCGACGGGCCGGAGGCGTCCTTGGCGTAAAGGCCCTTGGCGCTCGGGGAGGCCGCCCGGTAGAACTCGCGGCTGCGCTGCTGCTCCATGCCGCGCAGCTTCGCCAGGTCGGTGAGGGTCTCCGGCGGCACGTCTTTGTCGCCGCCGGACGCCTCGGCCATCGACAAGGCGTTGCGGACCAGGAGACGCTGGTCGCCGGCGACCTGCTTGACGCCGGCGAGGGCGGCCACCGCCCGCGCCTGGGCGGCCAGGTCTCCGTCGGCGATGTAGCGGTGCAGCTCGTCGCCGACGTCGAGCACGCGGTAGCCGATGGAGTTGTACATGTCGAATCCGCTGACGACCGCGGGGTCGTCAAGGGCGACGCCGTCGTCCTGTGCGAATTCCGCGAGCTGCCCGCGGGTGCTTTCCAGCTGGGCGAGGGCGCTCTCGGCGGTCACGAGCACGGCTTCCAGGTTCGGCACGGATTCGCGAGCGGTTTCGGCGGCGCCCTGGAACTCCTCGACGGTGTCGTCGGTGATCCCGACGGCCTCGGCGTAGCTGTGTTCGTAGAGTCCGCCGTCGCTTTCGTGGCTTGAGGTGGTCTCGGCGACTTCGGCTTGGGCGGCGGTCAGGATTCTCGCCGTCACTCCGGCCAAATGCGACAGCGCCTCGGCGCGGTTGGCGTCCTCGTTGGAGAGCAGCGCGGTTCCGGTCTGGATGGTTCCCAACACGAGCACCCCGGCGACCGCCGCGGCGATGGACAGCATGAATCGCAGGCGCACCGAAGAGGTCCGGCGCTGGGAAGCCTCGCCTTTAGCCATGGTGTGGTGAGCCTTTCACATACCGAAATGTCTGGGCGATGATGGTGTGCACCGCTGTGCTGCCGGGCTGTAGTTAAAAGCCCATCGAGACATCCTGACGTGTCTTGGTGGGTGAAGACAAGAGCGGGCCGTTTTCCTCCCAGATCCTCACTGCGCGCCTCAGCCGACGATCGGTCGACCTTCGGGATAACGGTAGCGTCGATGACGGTTCCGCAGGGCCAGTGCCGAGGCCACGGCCACCGGTCCGATCCTGCCGACGAACATCATGCACGTCAGCACCAGCTGAGCGGCAGCGGGGAGGTCGGCCGTGATGCCGGTGGACAGGCCCACCGTCGCGCCCGCCGAGATCGTCTCGAAGAGGACCTGGTCCAGGGGAAATTCGGTAAGCGTCAGCATCGCCACGCAGCCTGCGGCGACGAACCCGACGTACAGCAGCGCCACCGACACCGCCTGACGAACCGCGCCCACCGGGATGCGGCGCCGGAAGAGCGTCACGTCGCGCTCGCCGCGGATCTCGGTCCAGATCACCGCGCCAAGCAGGAAGAAAGTGGTGACCTTGATGCCTCCGGCGGTGCTGGCCGACCCGCCTCCGATGAACATGAGGAAGTCGGTGACAAGCAGGCTGGGGCCGGTGAGGTCTCCGGTCTCCACGACGTTGAGTCCGGCGGAGCGGGGCGTCACGGCGTGAAAGAGCGCGGGCAAGAAGCGGTCGGCGGGGTCGTGCCGGCCGAGAGTGGCGGGGTTGGACCATTCGGCGGCGAGCAGGAACAGGAAGCCGGCGCCCAGGAGCACTCCGCTGCCGGCCAGGGTGAGCTTGGTGTGCACCGACCAGCGTCGCCAGCCGTGTCTGCGTCGCGTCAGCTCGAAAAGCACCGGTGCGCCGAGACCGCCGAGAAACATCGCCGTCATGAGGGGGACGAGCACGCCCGGGTCGACGGCATAGCCGACGAAGCTGTCGCTGAACAGCGCGAAGCCGGCCGAGTTGAACGACGACACGGAGTGGAATACGCCAAGCCACAGCGCCTCGCCGGCGTCGAAGCCGTGGCCGAAGCGGAAGCGGGCGAACAGCGCGGCGGCCACGACGGCTTCGACGAACGTCACGACGACGACGCTGCGAACCGCGATCGCCTTGACGTCTCCCAGGGACAGCGTCTTCATCTCGGCCTGCGCGAGCATGCGGGTGGTGTGCCCCAGCCGACGGGTGACGATCAGCATCAGCAGGGTGGAGCCGGCCATGATCCCGAAGCCGCCGAGCTGAACCAACACGAGAATGACGCCGTGTCCGAAGTCGGCCCAGTACACGGGCGTGTCAACCGTCGTCAGCCCCACCACGCACACCGCCGACGTGGCGGTGAACACGGCGTCGACAAACGACGCGCCTTCGGCGCCCGTCGTGGAGACCGGCGACATCAGCACGGCCGTGCCCGCGGCGATGACCACGGCGAAGGCGACAGGCAGCAGTCGCACCGGGTGGCGCGAGAACGTCTGCGACCAGGCCGGACGCAGGCGAGAAATCATGTGATCGCCGCGAACGCTTCCACATTGAGAGTCGGCCCGGACACGATGAGCAGATCGCCGTCGTTGACCTCGGTCTCGGGCCGCGCGTAGGTGAAGTCCTCTTCGGGACGTTTGACGCCCACGACCGTCACGCCGTACTTGCTGCGCAGCTTCGCGTCGGCGAGCGTTCTCCCCGACGCCTCGGCGGGCGCGCGAGTCTTGACGATGGCGAAGCCGTCGTCAAACTCCATGAAGTCGATCATCTTGCCGGTGACCAGATGCGCCACCCGCTCCCCCATGGCCGCTTCGGGGTAGACCACGTGGTGGGCGCCGACTCGGTGCAAGATGGCGCCGTGTTTGGCCGTGATGGCCTTGGCCCAGATCTCGGAGACCCCCGCCTCCTCGACGGAGAGCACCGTAAGCACGCTGGCCTCGATGTCGGTGCCGATCGCCACCACGACTCGGTTGAACTCGGCGATTCCCAGCTGGTGCAGCACCGTGGCGTCGGTGGAGTCGGCCTGCACCACGTGCGTCAGCGTCTCCGACCAGCTCTGCACGACCTCGGCGCGCTCGTCTATCGCCAGCACCTCGTGTCCGAGCCGCACCAGCGATTCGGCTACGGCGCCGCCGAAGCGGCCGAGGCCGATCACGGCGACG
The DNA here is from genome assembly GCA_050742995.1 of Stackebrandtia sp. Classification (GTDB taxonomy): domain Bacteria; phylum Actinomycetota; class Actinomycetes; order Mycobacteriales; family Micromonosporaceae; genus Stackebrandtia. The sequence continues at coordinate 14,597 of JBOGDN010000189.1, forward strand.
CTGTCGCCCGCGATCGGCTTGTGGCGTTTGACTGGCATGACTCTCCTTGACAATTTGTGAGCTAACCGACGATAGGACGTTCGTCGGGGAAGCGGTAGGCGCGGCGCCGATGCCGCAGCGCCATGGACGAGGCGACGGTGATGGTGCCGACCCGTCCGGTGAACATCAGCGCGATCAGGACGACCTCTCCCAGCGCCGGAAGTTGGGCGGTGATGCCGGTGGACAGGCCCACGGTGGCGAAGGCCGAGGTCACCTCGAACAGCACCTGGTCGAGGGGGTGTTCGGTGACGGTCGAGATGGTCATGGTTCCGGCGACCACCAGACCGACCCCGAGCAGCGCCACGGTCAGCGCCTGGCGTTGCGCGCTGCCGACGACGGTGCGTTTGAACACCGGCACGTCGGGTTCGCCGCGAATCTCCGCCCAGATGACGAACGCAAGCAGGAAGAAGGTGGTGACCTTGATGCCTCCGGCCGTCCCGGCCGAGCCGCCGCCGATGAACATCAGGACGTCGGTCATCAACCAGGTCTGGTTGTTCAAAGCCCCGACGTCGACGCCGTTGAACCCGGCGGTGCGCGCGGTGACGGTGGCGAACAGCGCCGCGTGCACCTTCTGCCCCAGGCTCATCGGTCCCATGGTGTCGGGGTTGTCCCACTCAAAGGCCAGGTACCCGAGAAATCCGGCCCACAGCAGCAGCCCGGTGCCGACAAGGGTGATTTTGGTGTGTATCGACCACTTCGCCGGATTGCCGATCTTGCGGCCCAGCTCGACAAGCACCGGGAAGCCGATGCCGCCGATCACGATCGCCAGCGAGATCGGCAACATGATCACCGGGTCTTTGGCGAAGGACATCAGACTGTCGGGGTACAGCGCGAATCCGGCGTTGTTGAACGCCGAGATCGAGTGGAAGACGCCGAGCCACAGCGCCTCGCCGAAGGCATAGCCGTATTCGAATTTGAAGCGCGCGGCGAGGACGACCGCGACGACGAACTCCACGGACAATGTGATGATCCCGACACGCATCACCACGCCGCGCACGTCCCCCAAGTCGAGCGCCTTGGTCTCGGCCTGGGCCAACATCTTGCCTCGCAGGCCCAGCCTGCCGGCCACCAGCAGACCCAGCAGCGACGCGAAAGTCATGATGCCGAAGCCGCCGGCCTGGATGAGCACGGCGATCACGCCCTCGCCGAAGCCAGACCAGTAGCTCGGGGTGTCGACGACGATCAGGCCCGTGACGCACACCGCCGAGGTCGCGGTGAACAGCGCGGTCAGAAACGGCGCCGCCGCGTCGCCTTCGCGGGAGATCGGCAACAGCAACAGCAGCGTCCCGACGGTGATGACCCCCAGGAACGCCGCGGGCACCAGTCGCGCCGGCTGGCGGCGCAGTGATTGACGCACGAGTGCCGATTCTGCCTCATCCAGACTGTGAGCAGCCGGGCGACCGGTCGGCGGCGCGGCGACGCCACAGCGAGGCGGCGGTCAGGTCGGTTGCACTGGGAATCGCGCAAGCCGACTATGGCGTCGAGGATCGCCGAGAGCTGTTGGCGAGCCTCGCGAACGCTGAGGGTATCGCGTCGACTCATCCTAGAAAGTGGACACGTTTGCGTTCACAATCGGGGGCACTTCCCGGCTCAGCCGCCGGCGGGGCGCAGTGTGGGGGCGTAGCGGCGCGGCCGCATCAGATCCGTCAGGTGTGCGGCGAGGTCGAACAGCAGCCCGGCGCGGCCGGGCGGGGCGATCAGCTGCACCGACGCGGGCAGTCCGTCGCCGCGCTCTCCCACCGGCACCACCATGGCGGGAAAGCCGATGAGGCCCCACAGCGCGGTGTACGCCGCGACGCGGCCGGCGGCGGCGACGTTGTCGCGCAGGCCGCGTGTCGACCAGACTTCGGCGGCCGGGGGCGGGCCGGCCAGCGCGGGAGTCAGGAGCACGTCGTAGTCGCCGGAGGCGAACCATTCCATCGCGTGGGCTCGGGCGCGCACGCCGTCGCCCATGAGTCCCCCGTACAGCCGCGCCTGCACCGTGCGCTCGCCGAGGGCCGCAAGCCGGCGGGTGCGGCGCTGCATCCGTTCGCGGTCGAAACGCCGGCCGCGCAGGTACGCCGCGGCTGACCAGGCGCTGAACGAGGCGCCGGCGGCGCGCGGGCCGAGCGCGGGGGCGGCGCGGTGCGTGTCGTGTCCGGCCGCGGTG
>JBOGDN010000190.1:0-2069 GCA_050742995.1 Stackebrandtia sp.
GATGTCCCCCGTCGCCTTGACGATGATGATTGTGACCCTGGGAACCATCTGGGGCGGTCTCGTCTTGTCCGTCGTGCTGCTGCGGCGGCACCCGGAAACCGCCGACGACGCCGAGGCGCGCGCCGGCGACGACGATGCCGGCTGAGGGCGCGCCCGGGGCGCGTCGCCCGCGCAGATGTTTCCCCCGATCGCGTCGATTTGCGCCGATCTGCGGCAATTGCACCCAAACGAGTTTTGGCGACTGTCCCGAATTGCAGGTCAAAGCCGCCTCCGGGGTGATAAACCTCAGTTATGAGGTCAGCGAGTCGCCCGACTCGCTCGAGGAGCCCGGGGGGCACACCATGGCGACCACTCGTCCCGCGACCGTCGAGATCGATGCGACCATGCGCTTTGTCGCGCCCGACTTCACCACCGTCGACGTGCGTGCCAGCATGCGCTACGACCAGGACGACCCGTACGCGGTGCACGTGGTGTTTCACCCGGGCAACCCCGACTCCGAGCACGTGAGCTGGTCGTTCGCGCGCGAGCTGCTCGCCGCCGGCATGGTCGAGCCCACCGGCATCGGAGACGTGCGGGTGTGGCCCTGGACCACCGCCCGGGGAGAGTCCATCGCCCTGGCGCTTTCCTCCCCCGACGGAAACGCGTTGTTCGAGGTGTCCCGCAGCGTGGTGTCGCGGTTCCTGCGGCGCAGCTACACCCTGGTGCCCAAGGGGCGCGAGACGTCGAACATGGACCTCGACTCGGCGGTGGCCAAGCTGCTCGCCGAGCGCTAGGGCGTGTGTGGGAATCCTCTTCCGTGGCGAGCGGCCTCCAGGCGAGTGCGACGGTCGTAAGCCGCTGTACGGCCGCAAGCCCCGCGTGATCGCGCAGGCAAGAGCAAGGCGGAGGCGCTCCCGCATCCCGGTGTCGAATGCGGGAGTGCCGACAACGCCGCGAGTAAAAACTCGAACGACGGCGCTTCGCAAGGACCGTCGCGCCCGGTGAACGCGCAGCAGGAAACGGGGTTCCCACACACGCCCTAACGCAGCCGCCCGGCCGCCTCGATCAGCTCGTCGAGCATGTCCTTGACGGCTTCGATCTGCGGCGCCATCTCCCGGTCCTCCAACATCACCGGCACGTCGCGCCGGATGCGCTCGCGCACCGCGCCGGTGCGCCTGCCCGCCTCGGCCACCTCGCCGCGCAGGTCGAGGCCCTGGACGCCGCACAAAAGCTCGATGGCCAAGACGGTGCGCGCGTTGTCGATGACCTCGTGAGCCTTGCGCACCGCGTGCCAGCCCATCGACACGTGGTCTTCCTGGTTGCCGGACGTGACGATCGAGTCGATCCCGGCCGGGTGGCACAGCACCTTGTTCTCGCTGACCACGCTGGCGGCGGTGTACTGCGCGATCATGAATCCGGAGTTGGTGCCCGCCCGCGGCGCCAGGAACGGGGGCAGGCCGCGCGACGTCGCCGGGTCGAGCATCCGGTATATGCGCCGTTCGGAGACGCTGGCCAGCTCGGCGACGGCCATGGCGAGCGCGTCGGCGCTGAAGGCGATCGGCTGGCCGTGGAAGTTGCCGGTGCTCATCACCTCGTACCCGTCGCCGTCGGCGCCGGGCACCACCACCGGGTTGTCGACGACCGACCCCAGCTCGACGGTCAGGACGCGACGGCAGTGCGCGATCAGGTCGCGCGCGCTGCCGTGGACCTGGGGGGCGCATCGCAGCGCGTAGGAGTCCTGGACGGCGTGGTCGGAGTGGCGGTGGCTGGCCAGCAGCGGGCTGCCGGCCAGCAGATCGCGCAGGTTGGCCGCGGAGTCCAGCTGTCCGGGGTGGGGACGGATCACCTGGACGCGTTCGTCGTAGGCGCGGTCGGTGCCGAACAGCGCCTCGACGCTGACGGCGCAGGCGACGTCGGCGATCTTGCACAGCGCCTCGGCGTCGACGATCGCCAGGGCCAGGACCGCCTGCATCGGCTCGGTGCCGTTGATAAGGGACAGGCCCTCCTTGGGCTCCAGCTCCAGCGGCGTCAGGCCGTGCTCGGCAAGCACGTCGGCGGCGGGGCGGCCCCGGGGCGGGTCGCCGGCGGCG
>JBOGDN010000191.1:0-6846 GCA_050742995.1 Stackebrandtia sp.
GTCTCACCGGCATCGCGGTCGCGCTCCACGCCGTGCACCAGCACTTGGACGACGGGCCTTCGGCCACAGCAGCGCGGGCCGCCCTGGATCGGGTGCGGAAGAACTTCGACGGCCAGCGGTGGGGCCCGATGTTCGAACTGTTCGCCGGCAATGCCGGCATCGCCCTGGGCGCGTTGAACGTCGGCGACCTCGACCTGGCCGAACTCGCGGTGACCCCGTACCTGACCACCGCCGATCCCACGCCGGGCGGCGTCAACTGGCCCGTCCGCCCCAGCCCGCCACGTTCGCACCACCTCGCCCACGGCACCCTCGGCATCGCCTACGCCCTCGCTGCGGTCGGCACCGCCACCGGGCGCGACGATCTGCGCGAGCTCGCCCTCGCCGGCGCGGCCGACGTCGTCGCCCGCGACGAGGCCGGACCGCAAGGATTTTTGGTCCCGCACTCCGATCCGCAATACAAGCCGGAACTCATCGAAAGGCACAGCTACGGCTGGTGCCACGGCCCAGCCGGCGACGCCCAGGTGTTTCGCCTGCTCGGCGCGATCACGAACGACTCGGCGTGGACGGCGCTGGCCGACCGCTGCTGGCACACGATCACCGGCTCCGGACTGCCCCGGCGGCTGCGACCCGGATTCTGGGACAACAACGGCCGCTGCTGCGGGACCTCCGGGGTGCTGGCGCTGGCCGCCGACCGCATCGTCGAGGGCCGCGACGGCCGCGATTTCGCCGACACCCTGGTCGCCGACCTCGTCGCACGCGCGACCGTCGACGACAGCGGCGCCCGCTGGTCGAACTACGAACACCGCACCACGCCCGGCGACCTAGAGCCCCGCACCGGCTGGGCGATGGGCAACGCGGGCATCGCGCGGGAACTGCTTCGCTACGCCCGAGTGCGAACACAGCGGGAACCCGGTTATGCCCTGAACTGGCCGGACCACCCGATCGCGCAAGAGAACCAAACATTCTCTTGACATTCTCTTGACACAGAATGGAAGTAGCGCATTCGACTATGCACAATCCCTCCATATATGCGGGTATAAGCCGCCCATAAGTGCATTGTTTTCCATGTATCGGTATGCCTAGGATCACATACCACAATCGCCTCTTGCGATATCTGCCCTACCGGGAGTGCCATACATGGTTACCTATACTCAGCTACGCGATCTCGACACGTCGAAGTTGACCACGGCGGCGTCCTCGGCCGGAAGTCTCGGATCGGCTCTTTCGACTCGCGGTTCCGACGTGGCCACAAAGGCGAACATTCCGTCGGGGATGTGGGACGGCGCCGACGCGCAAGCGGCCATGAGTCTGCTTTCGCCGCAGTCGGGTCCGCTTTACGACGCCTCCGACGCGTTCAGCCACAGCCAGGGAATCCTCGAAGACCTCGTCGACGGCCTGGAGAAGGCGAAAAGCCGGCTCGACGACGCCCAAACGCTGGCCGCCGGCGCCGGGCTCACGATCGGCCCCGACGGCTCGGTGAACATTCCCGAAGTCGACTCCCGCGAGCTTTACGAGGACAAGCTCGAAAAGGCCCGTCAGGTCAAGCAGCTCATCGACGAGGCCGTGGACATGGCCGACGAGGTCGACGGAATCGCCGTCGAGGAGATCAAAAACAAGAAGCCTTTGCAGGAGTATCTGCCCAACCCCGAGGACATGCCGATCAACCTGCCCCTCATGCAGGCGTTCTACGACTGGGCGGGCGTCGTCGACGGCTGGGGCGAAGGCCAGTTCAGATTCGACGACAACGGCCTCAGTTTGTTCGGCATCGCCGGGGCGGGCCTGAAGGAGAAGTTCCTTCTCGGCGAAAACGGCGAGTACGGATCCCTCACCGGGATGCTCGGCGCCGAAGCCAACGGCAATCTCTCGGTCGGTCCCCAGGGCGCGAGCGCCGGCCTCAGCGGTTTCGCCGGCGCCAGCGGCACCTACACCACGCCCAAGGTGGAGGTGGCCCCCGGCCTCGACGGTCAAGTCGGCCTCACCGGCAGGGCCGGCGTAGGAGCGGAGGCCAGCGCCAACGTGGGCTACGACGACGGCAAGCTCAAACTCGGAGGCAAGTTGGGCGCCTCCTGGGGGCTGGGAGGCTCGATCGCCCCGTCGGTCACCATCGACGTGCCCGAGGTCGCCGACAACGTCGGCAATGCCGCGAAGTCGGTCAACAAGGTGATGCCCTGGAGCTGGTAGGACGTCGATCGCGGATGCGACCGATGAGTTCATCGGGTTTGCGTCGTCTGAGTAGATGACAAACACTGCGCGACCCGATGGGAGAAACGTCATGAGGAAAATCGTTGCGGGCATGTTCATCTCGCTCGACGGCGTCGTCGAAGCGCCCGACCAGTGGCACTTTCCGTATTTCAACGACGAGATGGGCGCGGCCGTCGACGCCACCCTCGGTGCGGCCGACATCATGCTGTTCGGTCGCAAGACCTACGACAGCTTCGCCGGGGCCTGGCCGGAACGCGAAGCCGCCGGCGAGGAGGACGCCGCATTCGCCAAGAAGCTCGGCGACGTCCGCAAGATCGTCGCGTCCCGCCGGCAGCTGGAGTTCGCCTGGCGCAACTCCGAACAACTGCAAGGCGACCTCGTCGAGTTCGTCGCCGCGTTGAAGAACGAACCCGACGACGGCGTCATCGGCATGAGCGGTTCGGTTTCCGTGGTCCGCCAGTTGCTGGCCGCCGGGCTGCTTGACGAGCTGCACCTGCTGGTGCATCCGATCGCCGTGCGCACCGGCATGCGGCTGTTCGACGAAGGCAAGCCCTCGATTCCGCTGCGGCTGATCTCGTCGCAGACGTTCGCCACCGGGGTGCTGAACCTCGTCTACGCACCAGCCGAGCAGGCAGGCGACGCCGGCTATGAGGAGGCCAAAGGCCACCTGCCCCAACAGTGAGAACGATGGTCTGGGCTGCGTGCGATGAAAGGCCCGCCTGCGACGGCACGGGAAGAACAGCCGCAGGCGGGCGGCCCCGGTCTGGCCACGGAATGCCAGTTCTCGGAGCGGGTCCGCCGGCTGCACGGGAGGGCAGCCAAGCGGACCATTCACCATGGTGTTCGTCGATGTTAGCCCACGCCGACGTGGGAAGCGGCCTTGAGCACTCGCGGCAGCGGAATCGCCGGGGAGTCCAGGTCGCCGAAATAGTCGTCGAGCAGCAGACAGGTGCTGAACCCGACGTCCGTCCCGCTTCCGGCAGCCGCGACGGCGACGGCGGAAGTCCACAGCGACACGCGGTGAAAATGCGCCGCAAGGGCGTCCTCGCTCCGGCACTCGGCCGCTCGGGGATGGCCGACCTCAACGGGGATGGCCGACCTCAACAGAGAGATGCGCTGCTTCGCACAATGCCCGTCACCACAATCATTCCCATACGCCCGGCGCGAAGTCTCCCCGCAGGTTACGTCGCGGCAGGCGGTCCGAACCAGGTGGTCAGCGCGTCGGGGAGTCCCGGGCAGGTCAGGTCTCCGACCCAGGCGACGTGTCCGTCGGGCCGAATCAGCACGGCGGCCGGAGCGGTGACCGCGCCGAGTACCGGAAGCTCCCACTCACCGGCGTATTCGGCGTCGATCGACTGGACCCGATCCGCCCACGGGGTGACGTCGAAACCGCCGGGCTCGCCGAGGTTGAGCAGCACCGGCCGGGCTTCGTGCAGCAGGGCGAACACCCGCAGCGGGCCGTCGGCGGTGTCCAGGTCGAGGTCGGGCATGCGGCGTCCGAGCAGCGGGTGTCCCTCGCCGAGGTCGTAGTGGATGTCCAGGCCGAACATCATCGTTGCGAATCGCCTACGAGATTCGTCTGTCATGAGGAACTCGGCAATGGTGTCGCGCAGGGCCTCCGTGCGTTCGTCCGAGCGGTGGAGCGCGTTGTGCGCCATCGTGGTGCGCAGCACGCGGGCGGCGATCGGGTGTCGCTCGGCGTGGTAGGTGTCCAGCAGGCTTTCCGGCGCTGTCTCATTGACCACCTGGGCCAGCTTCCACCCCAGGTTCACCGCGTCGTGCACGCCGACTTGGAGGCCCTGTGCACCCGCCGGGGAATGCACGTGGGCGGCGTCGCCGGCCAGCAGGACCCGCCTGTCGCGGTACGACGCCGCCTGCCGAGTCACGTCCGTGAACCGGGAGATCGAGATGGGACTGTGGATCCCGTAGTCGGTCCCGTATACGGCGACGAGCGCCTCGCTGAGATCACTCAGGGTGGGCTCGCCGGTGTGGCCGACGTGCCGTTCGGCCACCATGACCCGCACCGGCCCCTCATCCTTGAAGACCACCTCGCCGTCGCGGATCTCGTACTCCAGCCTGCCGAGGCCGTGGATGCCGAGGGCGTCGCGGCGGACGCCCCATTCCGGCTCCTCGGCCATCTCGACCACGGCGATCAGGCTGCTGGTCGTCGGATCCCACCCGGGAAACTCGATGCCGGCCGCTTTGCGGATCAGGCTGCGTCCGCCGTCGCACCCGACCAGATAATCCGCCCGCAGCGACCGGCCGTCGGACACCTCGACGTCGACGCCGGCGTCGTCCTGCGCGAAACCGGTCACGTCGCGTCCGCGATACATCGTCACGTCCAGCTCGCCGACCCAGTCGGCCAGTATGCGCTCGATGTGGTTCTGCCACAGCCCGAGCGAGTAGGGATGCCGGGTGGGAAAGCCGCTAAGGTCAAGAGGGACCCCGCAGAACTCCCCGACCTGAGTCGCCACCTGTCCCTCGGAGAGGAACCGATCGGCGATGCCACGTTGGTCGAGGATCTCGATGGTGCGGGAGTGCAGGCCGCCCGCACGCGAGCCGACGAGATCCTGACTGGCGCGCCGCTCGACGACGGCGACGTCGACCCCCGCCAACGCCAACTCTCCCGCCAGCATCAGCCCTGTCGGGCCTCCTCCGGCGATCACCACCGCATGCTCGGTCGTACGCATTTCGCGACTCCCATTTTTCGTCGGTTCGGGTCTAGGCCGACGATTGTGCAGCACCGAGGTCTCGCCGCACGCCCCCCGGTGTGCCTTATATGGAGGCTGGTGCGATATAAAGTAAAAGTGGCGGGGAACGAATCAGCGCCTCGCCTTTTATCGTCCGCAGCTGACGGACAAGCTCCTCGCGAAGCCGCGCCGCCGTCGGCGACCACGACGGCCGGCGTGACCGGGGTTGTCATTGCGACCGTATGGTCGGGAAGACAGGATTTGAACCTGCGACCCCTCGCTCCCAAAGCGAGTGCGCTACCAAGCTGCGCCACTTCCCGGTATTCAGTTGTGTTGCGGAAGCCGCGCGCAGCTTGACAGCGCACTGCCGTGCGCTACGCTCCACTTCCGCCGCGGCTCGCAAGCTCGCCGCAGGATGCGCCACTTCCCGGTATTCAGTTGTGTTGTGGAAGTCGCGCGCAGCTTGACAGCGCACTGCCGTGCGCTACGCTCCACTTTCGCCGCGGCTCGCAAGCTCGCCGCAGGATGCGCCACTTCCCGGGAAGAACTACAAAGGAGGAACAGCCGACGTACTCCCCCGTGTCGTCGAGCGGGTGACGAGAATCGAACTCGCGTGACCAGCTTGGAAGGCTGGGGCTTTACCATTAAGCTACACCCGCGTTGCCGAGCGCCAAGGCGCTCGGCGTTGTACAGGGTACCGCCATCGTCGCGCATGCCGCCACCGGGTTGAGTCCCGGTCGGGTCGGATTCACGCGCGACGTCGAGGGCCCGCTAGGCCTTCAGCGGCGGGTTGTCGGGGTTGAACAAATCGCGTTCGGCCAGCCAGTTGTACAGCGGCAGGTCCTTGGGGTAGTGGCCCCACTGGTGGTCGCCGTTGCCGTCGCCAAAGGCGCCGAGCAGCTGCTTCTGGATCTCGTCGAGACCGTCCCACCAGGGTTGGTTCGGCAGATCGGCGACCTCGTCGCGCGCGTGGATCCAGCGCGGCAGGTATCCCAGGAACACCACTTTGCGGGTGAAGTCGGAGTAGTTGTTCGACCTGGCGTGCCAGATGCGACGGTCGAAGAAGATCGCGTCTCCCGGCTCGCCGGTCACCTCGATGGCGCCTTCGGGGTCGGGCCACTCCATGTTGCGGTTCGGCGGACCGTCGATCCAGTTGGTCAGGTGACTTCCCGGGACGACCTTGAGGTTGCCGCGTCCGGGCTCGGACACGTCTGACAGCCAGTAGGCGACCTTTACCGAAATACGTGGGCGCGGGTTGGTTTCGAGCTCGCGGTTTTGGCGTCCGCCGTCTTGGTGCCATTCGAAACGGGGCGGCTTTTGCACCCGTATCGGGGGGTGTACGTCGAAGTGCGAATGATAGATGTGGATGTTCCATCCGATCATTTCCCAAACGTAAGGGAACGTGTTCGGATGGTTAATCAAACCGGCCAAATCCGGGCAATAGGTAACGGCGCTGAGCTTGTGAAGTGAACCGTCGACCCCCAGGTTTCCGGTCTGTTTCTCCCGCTCATACGCGCGGTCTACGGCCGAGCTGTAGTACTCGACTTCGCTGGAATTCAATGCGCCCTTGAGCATGATGAATCCGTCGCGTTCAAATGCGGCACGTTCTTCGGCCGTCATCCTCACGCCCTGTGCAACCGTTGTCACTGTCCTGCCCTTTCGACGGGTTGCGGGTGGTTCAACAAAAGACGCGTCGAAAGGTGGATAGCGTTTACCTAAGTGAAGTTGTTCACAATCCCGTCGGGATGACAACCTTTATAGCAATTCGCCGATCTTGCCGGTCACGTTCGACAGGAACGACACGTTGCTCAGCCAGCTCAGGCCGACCAGGAGAAGGAAGACGCCCGACGCCAGGTGCGAAAGCCTGGCCGTGCGGCGTTGCCTTCGCAGCGTCCGTTCCAGCAGCCAGTAGCCCGCCACCCGTGCGAGCGCGAAGAGGCCGCCGGCGACGAGC
>JBOGDN010000192.1:0-3183 GCA_050742995.1 Stackebrandtia sp.
TTTCAGCTCACGGCGTCTCGTCCGCGCCGTGCGGCGGCTTCGCCCAGGGCGCAAGACGTTCCCCCTCGCCGAGGTCGTCTCGCCGGCAGCGGTACACGAGCCCGAGCGTCACCTCCACCCCGGCGGCCGCGACCAGGCAGGCGACGGTCCCGCCGCCGCCCGCGTCCGCGTCGAAGGCGACGAGAAGCGGCGGCCGCTCGCCCGACATCCGCTCGACCGCGACGTGTTCGTCCGGCGTCGGCTCGCGAAACGCCGCGTCCTGGAAGTACATGGGGCACGACACGTACACCGCGTCGGAGAACGCCACTTCGAGGCCGTGGCGGCAGGCGAGGTCGTAATGGGACGCCAGCCGCGGCTCCTCGGCGTTCCGGTGCGGGACTTCCCAGTCCGGCCAGGCGCCGTCGGGCAGCTCCACGAGCATCCCGCGACCTACACCGCGAAGGGCTCGGCGGGGGTCCGCGTGGGTTCGGCCGGAGTCGGGGTTTTGATCTTCGCGGCCTGGGCGGCGAGCCGCGTCGCGTAGATCGGGTTGAGGATCAGGTAGCGGCGCCACAGGCGCTTCGGCTCCAAACCGAGGCGCCACAACCACTCCAGCCCGCGCTTTTGCATCCACGACGGCGGCTTGCGCAGGTTGCCGGCGTGGTAGTCGAACGCCGCGCCCACCGCCATCAGCGGCATGTCAAGGTGCTCGCGCATCGCGTGCGCGAAGATCTCCTGTCGCGGGCACCCCAGCCCCACCAGCACCAGCCGCGCGCCGGTTTCGGCGATCCGCGCGGCGATCTTCTCCGGCTCGCCGGGTTCGTTGACCCGGAACTTGGACGGCTCGTCCCCGGCGATCTTCAGCTCCGGGTACTTGGCGAGCAAATTGGACTTAAACGTGTCGAGCACCTCGTCGGTGCTGCCGTACAGGTACACCGGCAGGCCTTCGGCGGCCATCCGCTCCAGCACCTTCAGCGTCAGCAGCGGCCCGTACGTGCGGTCCGGCAAAGCGGCCTTGTGCAGCAGATTCAACGCCCAGCGCACCGGCTGCCCGTCCGGCGTGACCAGATCGAAGGAGTTCAACCGCGCCGCGTGCGCCCGGTCCTGCACGCCGGTCATGACCCCGTGCACCGCGAGCGCGGTCAGCGCCAGCGGACGCCGCTCGCGAGCGGCGGTCACGACCTTGTCGACGGCGGCCTCGTAGTCGACGGCGTCGACGCGTATGCCCAGGACGTTGCGCTTGCCCTGATCGATCACTGCTTCGGCACCCACTTGTCCACGTTGGCCTGGTAGATCTCCCGCATGATCGCGGGCACGTCGTACGTGATCTTCCATTCGGGGTAGTGCTCCTGGAAGCGCGCCATCGAGCTGACCCACCAGATGTGGTCGCCGACGCGGTTTCGCTCCACGTACGTCGTGTGCATCTTCTCGCCGGTGATCTTCTCGGCGATCGCGAAAGACTCCAGATTGGAGCAGTTGGAGAAGCGTCCGCCGCCGAGGTTGTAGATCTCGGCGACCCGCGGCGCGCGGAAGAACGCCTCGAACGCGGTGACCACGTCGTTGGAGTGGATCGCGTCGCGCACCTGCTTGCCCTTGTAGCCGAAGATGTTGTAGTTGCGGCGCTCCATGGCGCAGCGCATCACGTAGCCCAGGAAGCCGTGCAGCTCGGCGGCCGAATGCGCCGGCCCGGTCAACGTGCCGCCGCGGAACACCGCGGTTTTCATGTCGAAGTAGCGCCCGTACTCCTGCGTCATGACGTCTGAGGCCACTTTGGACGCGCCGAAGATCGAGTGCAGCGAGTTGTCGATCGACATGTCCTCGCGGATGCCGTCGACATAGGTGTGCGAAGGGTCGATCTCCCAGCGGGTCTCCTGCTCGATCAGGGGAAGCCGGTTGGGGGTGTCGCCGTAGACCTTGTTGGTGGAGCAGTGAATGAACGGCGCCTCGATCGCGTGCTCGCGGGTGAACTGGAGCATGTTGAGCGTGCCGACGGCGTTGACGTCGAAGTCGGTGAACGGCTCCTTGGCGGCCCAGTCGTGGCTGGGCTGCGCGGCGGTGTGGATGACCACCGCGATGTCGGCGCCGTACCTGGCGAAGACCTGCTTCAGGCCGTCCCGGTCGCGAATGTCCACGTGGTGGTGCTCGTAGGAGGCGCCCAGCTCACGCTGCAGCGTGTCGACCATCCACGCGGTGGAGCCGTCGGCGCCGTAAAAGTAGCCCCGCATGTCGTTGTCGACCCCGACCACCGTCAGGCCGAGCTTGGCGAAGTGCCGGGCCGCCTCCGATCCGATAAGACCGGCGGACCCAGTGATAAGTGCGACGCTCAACGGGGAGACTCCTTGCGGCGTTCGGGAAATGTCACGACGCACCACCCTAGCGCGTGACCAGCTCAGAGCGCGGAAAGCCCGGTGCGTGCACGCGACGCTAAGACATGTGCGCGGCATATGCGGTTCGTATGCGGGTCCGCGGGCACAGTGTCGCTCCTGTCGAGGCTTTTCTGGAGGGAGAGACATGGCAGATTCCAACGTGGCGAAACTGACGCGGCATCTCGCCGCACACGGCGTGTCCCTGACGCGAGCCGCGCTGACCGACGACCCTTCGGGGATGCGCCGCCGCCTGGACGAGACCCAGTTCCACGTGGATTCGCCCGACGGCCTGGTACGGGCGTACATGACGGGCTCGGGCATGTTGAACGACGTGCGGCTGCGGCCCGGCGCGATGCGGCGGCTGAGTCCCGCGGAGCTGGCGCGCAGCGTCTCCGCGGTGATCGCGCGCTGCGAGTCGGTGCTCGACGAAGCCCTCGCCGGGTTGCGGAAACCGTCGGGAGCGGCCGATGCGCGCTCGTGACGAGTTCTGGGACGCGGTCCGCCGGAGGCAGGAGACGTTCGACGAGGGGATGCGCGCCGCCATGGAGCGCATCGACGCGCAGGACGCCGAATACGTCACTCCGGACGAATGCGTACAGGTTCGCCTCGACGGCCGGTCGAGGCTGACCGACCTGACCGTGACCTCAAAGGCCTACGTCGAATACGACGACGACGCCCTGGGCCGGACGATCGCCGCCGCGTACAACCGCGCCAAGCAGGCCGCGCGGCGTTCGAGGACCGACGCCGTGCAGGCGGCCTTCAAAGCACAGATGAGCAGAAGCGAGGAGAACCGCTGATGAACGGAATTTTCCAAACCAACGTGCGCAAGCTCTGGGAG
>JBOGDN010000193.1:0-2937 GCA_050742995.1 Stackebrandtia sp.
GTCCAGGTCGGGCAGCTGCCGCGTCTTCTCGTAGTCGGCAAGCTGGCCGATGCGCCGGCTGTGCCGATCCGCGCCGGAATACGGGGTCGCCAGGAACTCGTCCACGATCGCCAACGCCTCCCCGGCGCTGTGCATGCGGGCGCCGAGCGAGACCACGTTGGCGTCGTTGTGCTCGCGCGCCAGCCGCGCGATCTCCGGCTTCCAGGCCAGGGCGGCCCGCACGCCGGCGACCTTGTTGGCCGCGATCTGTTCGCCGTTTCCGGAGCCGCCGAGCACCACGCCGAGGCTGCCGGGGTCGGCCGCGGTCCTGGCGGCGGCGTTCAGGCAGAACGGGGGGTAGTCGTCTTCGGCGTCGTAGGCGTGCGGCCCGACGTCGACCACGTCGTAGCCGGCGGCTTTCAAGTGGGCCGCGAGGACGCTCTTCAGTTCGTAGCCGGCGTGATCGGACCCCACGTAAACCCGCATGCGCGCCATCATCGCAGGTCCGCGAGGACCAGGCCCGCGCGGGCCTTCGGAGTGAACCAAGTGGACTTTCGCGGCAGTTTGAGCCGGGCCAGGTTGACGTCGATGAAGTCTTCGACGCCGACCGGCGCGATCAGGACCGCCGCGTCGGCGACGCCGGAGTCGACCTGCTCGGCCAGCCAGGACGGCGGGTAGTCGCCGCCGACGTAGGTGATGCGCTTGTCCCCGGCGTCCATGTCCAGGATCTCGTTGAACAGCACCGCCTCCACGCGGGCGTGGTCGAGGCGGTCGACGACACTGCCGTCGACTTCCGGGAATCGCACGACGTGCACGGCGCCGTCGGCGTACAGGTGCACCGTCCCGGACTGTTCCGGCGTCTGTGGCGCCCCCGCGACGGTCTCGGCCTGGGCGCCTCGGCGCCGCAGCGCCTCCACCAGCTCGGTCGCCGTGATCGGCAGGTCGGCGATCAGCCGGTGGTACGAGCGGATCGTGACCGACTCGGGCGTGGTGATCACGGCGAGGAACCGCGGCAGCTCGCCGACTTGGGCGGCGAGCGAACGGTGGTTGCCGTCGGCGACGATGAGCTCGCCCGTTCCGGCCAAATCGCACAGCCGGTCCTGGGTCTCGCCGGGCGGGACCGCCCAGATCTCGTGACGGCGGCCGGCCTCGTCGACGTCGGCCACGGCCGGCGGCCCGGCGCACGCCGCGGTCAGCGCCCCCTGCAGCTCGTCGGCTTTGCCGCCGGCCACCAGCAGCACCGGGGACAGCAGGTGCCGCAGCCGCGTGTTGAGTGCGGCGCGCTGCCGCACCTTCTCGATGAACACGTCCTCGTTGCGGATGACCCGCCCGGGTTCGTCGGCCTTGGTCGATATCTCGTCGGTGTCGACCATGCAGAACAGCCCATACGCCACATGCCCGTCGGGGTCGGCGATGCGGTATGCCACCACGACCTCGTCGGCGGGGCCGAATCTTCCGGCCTCCTGCATGGCGGTCAGCCGTTCGGCGGCGGCCGGCAGGCAGTCCTCGTAACTGAGACCGGCGGCGACGGCTTCCGGCGTGCGGTCGGGCATCTCCACCGACAGCATGGACGTCGGATTCGCTTCGACGATGCGAGTGATTTTCGTCTCGTCGGCGAATTCGTCGTAGTTCTGGGCGCCCGTGCCTCCGGTCGACAGCCAGGCTCGCTTGATTGGATGTGCGGCAGTCACGGTGTAGAGAGTAGTGACCGTGATTTCTTTTCGACGTCCGCAGGCGCCTGCCCAGCGGTGCGACGTGCCACACTCGCCGAAGACGTTTACCAAGAACAAGGGAGCTGCAGCGTGGCGGAAACCCATATTCTCTCGCAAATCGAGGCCGCGGAACGCGCGCGGCTGCTGCACGTCGACTCCTACGACGTGACGCTCGATCTCACCGGAGACGACAAGACTTTCGTCTCGCGGTCGCGGGTGCGCTTCAGCTGCGCCGAGCCGGGCGCGACGACCTTCATCGAGATCGCCGCCGCCGCAGTCGACTCGGCCATCCTCAACGGCGAACCGATAGACGTCTCGACATACGCGGAAGACAAAGTCCTCCTCAGACTGCCCGCCCTGGCGGCCGACAACGAGCTCGCTGTCGACGCGCGGTGCCGCTACTCCTCAAGCGGCCAGGGACTGCACCGCATGACCGACCCGGTGGACGGCGAGACCTACCTGTACTCGCAGTTCGAGGTCTCCGACGCCCAGCAGGTGTACGCCTGCTTCGATCAGCCAGACCTCAAGGCCCGCTTCACGTTCCACGTGACCGTGCCCGGCCACTGGCGTGCGGTGTCCAACATGCCCGTCGCCGACGTCGACGACGCGGACGGCGTCAAAACAGTCCACTTCGCCCAGTCGCCCCGCATGAGCACTTACATCACCGCCCTATGCGCCGGCCCGTATCACGAGGTCGTCGACCACCACGACGGAATCGACCTCGGTCTGTACTGCCGCGCCTCGATGGCCGAACACCTGGACCCCGAGGGCGTCTTCGAGGTGACCAAACAGGGCTTCGACCACTTCCACTCCCAGTTCGGCGTGCGGTATCCCCTGCCCAAGTACGACCAGGTCTTCGCCCCCGAATACAACATGGGCGCGATGGAGAACTTCGGCTGCATCACCATCGCCGAGTCGGCCTATCTGTTCCGCTCGCAGGTCACCGACTTCGAGCTGGAGCAGCGCGCCAACGTGATCCTGCACGAGATGGCGCACATGTGGTTCGGCGACCTGGTCACGATGCGCTGGTGGGACGACTTGTGGCTCAACGAGTCGTTCGCCGAGTGGGCCTCGCACTGGGCCAACGTCGAGGCCACCAAGTACAGCAGCGCGTGGACGACCTTCCTGACGGTTCGCAAGAACTGGGGCTACCGGCAAGACCAGCTGCCCACGACGCACCCCGTCTACTGCGACATGCCCGATGTGGAGGCCGTGGCCACCAACTTCGACGGCATCACCTACGCCA